>CAYOLQ010000087.1:0-11175 GCA_964404825.1 uncultured Chitinophaga sp. | reverse complement strand
GTAAAGAACAATATTTTTTACGGTTCAAATGCCGAAGTATTTCACCAGAAAAGTATTGGGCATGTAAATGAAAATAATATTATTGCTTTTGGAGCCGGTAGTTCTGTTTTAAAGAATGGCAGTGCTGTCAGCCCACTACCCAATCCTTTCGGATTGGGATATCCATATAGTATTTTTTCCAGGAACATATTTATACAGAACGGGGGACAGAGATTTTTTGATGGGGTTGAAGAAGAAGTATCCGGAGTTGTTCTTGCTGAACGTAAATTAGTCTCTGATAACAACATATTCTGGGACTATTCGGTTGACAGCATCAGGATGAAAGCTGGAATGTCTTTAACTCAATGGCGCTCAGCGTATGATTATGACCTTTATTCTTTACAAGCTGACCCGCTGTTTACAAACCCATTCATCCGGAATTTTACCTTTAAAGAAGGATCCCCTGCCCTGGATAAAGGCTTTCAACCCATTGATTTAAACGATGTGGGACCGAGGAAGGTTGTTTTTACTGAAAATAATGCAGTTTGGATCGATTATCCTGCAAAACCAGTAAAATCCGGTTTTTTACCCTCTGATGTACCCGGTATCCATATGTGGATCACAGCCAAGGATCTTAATAGTGAAAAAGTGGCGGAATGGAAGGACCGTACCTTTAACCGGTACAGCATGTATCAGTATTACAAGGCATTAATGCCCATTGTCAATCCTGACGGGTTAAACGGCTTCCCTACAGTCCATTTTAATGGCACAAGCTGGATGTCGACCAGCCACAAGAGTTTGGAAGTATCGGGCAATCTTGCCAAATTCGACAGGGAGGACTTTACCCTGTTCACGGTTCACAGCAATTCGGGCGACCAGGTAATGTTTTGCAAAGGAAATCCTGGATCGTCAGGTACCCTAAGCATAGGAGCATCACAGAATAACCTGAAATGGGGGAATACAGGAAATATCGGAGTTCCCGGAGAGGACTTTAAAGTTAGAACCTATACCCGGAAATCAGGACGGATTTATTATTATGAAAACGGTGAGTTAATATCAGGTGTACCTGCTGATTATGACTTTAATGAATACTGGATGCACAGTTATCTTGGAAAAACAGCATCTTCTTCAACCGGGAATTATATTGGAGATATAGCAGAGATAATAATGTACAGAGGTAAAATGAATGAGGAAAACAGGGTAAATATTGAAAATTACCTGATGAAGGAGTGGGGACTTGAAAGCAAATCAGATGTTGAAAAATCAAATGAAATGACCTCATTTGTTTCTGTTTTTCCCTGCCCGGCAAATGATCAGATAAATGTCAGTTGTAATGGACAAAAAATTCAGAAGGTATTGGTAACAGATTCATATGGTCGCTCAAGGAACGAAATGAGTTTCGCTGATACCAAAGGGATTGTTAACATTTCAAAACTTGAACCCGGGTTTTATTCATTAAAGATTTTCACTAAGGAAGGTATTACAGTTAAACACTTTATAAAAATTGATCAATGAATTTGATCTGTTGACCAGGCATCTGTGAGTTTAACCCGTTTAAATACAATGCCGATTCCATTGTTTAGCTCGCAAAGGATGCAGGGATGAGATACCTGCTAATAGCAGCCAAGCACCATGATGGCTTTGCCATGTAACACTCAAAAGTCCGGATGTTTAATATTTTGGATGCAACTCCATTCAAAATGGACTATTGATGAAACCGTAATTATAAAACATTCACTCAATTGTATTTTTCACCTGGAAACCTAAAAGCTTTAAAAAAGTTACATATTCCTCAGTACAAATTTATTCAAATTAACTCTATATATAGTCTTTTAGTTTAGTTAGTAATGAGGAATGTCTATTTAGGGTATCCTGAACGGGATACCCTAAATTCTTCATTTCTATAAAAAACCTAAACGATAGTTATCATCTGATTTGCAAATTTCCTGATCAATTGAAATAAGTACGCTACCAAACTTATTAAACAATGAACATGAAACACGCCATCAACTCCTTGCAGTATGTATCTGAAAGCATAAAATTAATCTTATGAAAAAACAACAAAAAGTACTTATTACTATTTCAGCCATTATACTGATAATAGCAGCAGCTGTTTTTATCACAAATAAAAAATCATCTGATGCGTCTAACAATTCCCCAACGTCAGGAATTTTAAACCCATATATATTCCCTGATCCTCTGCAAAAGTCCGATTGGCGTGCATTTGAAAACGCGAAAATCGGGTTGTCACTCAAAGCGCAGAATCTTCCCAGTAAGTATGATTATATGGAGGGATTAAACAGGTTCATAGTAAATGATAGTGTATGGCTTGAAACACTGACAGCTGCAAGAGTCGGTGAAGGGAACCCCAGTCAGCATATTATTGCCAGGAAATCAACGGATAAGGGGAATACATGGGGTGAATGGTTCGATGTAGAACCAGAAGGTCCTCCGGTAAACTCATATGGGAGATTTTTCAGACATCCCGTTACCGGACAGGTTTATATAATGTATCTGAAGGGTCCTGAGAAGGATATGCCAGAACTGGCAAAAGCGCCCCGGCACCATGTTGGCAAATTTGTTTTTCGTTATGTTGATGAAAAGGGAAATTTTTCTCCTGCTCATAAATTTAATTTGCCTGTCAGCGATATAGATCGCTCTACTGCTTTTAAAGGAAAATACCTTGTTATTTACAATGCCCCTGCTCCTGTTATAATATCAGGAAATGATGCAATCGGCTGGACCACAAAACATGGACCTCGCACAAGTACCGGAAATGGGGAATCTTTTTTCGTCAGGTATGTTAATTACCTGAAAAATGACCGGCTTGAAGATCTTGAAATAAAGCTGTTTCCTGAAGGGCAAGGTATCACTCATCCAAAATATAATAATGCCGCTGACTTTGGGCCTTTTATTTTGAATGATAGTCTCTGGATTTTTACCTGGAGAACAACCTTTGGAGTTATCGGACTCACCCGGAGTACAGACCAGGGGAAAAACTGGGAAACAGATATTCTCCGTTACAGTCCTGCAGGACGCCCGGTAAAACATCCACAAGGGCCATATTCTTTTAATAAAAGTCCGGATGGTAAAGGATTTCTTGCCTTTTATAACAATAGTGCAGGTGCTATTGGCGACTATTCAGGTAGAGATCTCGTGTATATCAGTTATTACGAAAACAGGAACGGTGAAATTTATGTAACTGAACCTGAACTTTTCCAATACCGCATTGATCAGCTTGGCTACAAATCCGTGGAAAGGTTAAATCCGCCTAACTTTTCCGGAGAACAACCGGAAGGAAGAATAGTTGCCCGTGTAAGTGATAAAAAAGAAATAAAAAGTTTTACTATCCCATCAGAATTCATTGAGACTCTTTCATCACAATTCCAGATTAGTAAGGTTCCTGAGGTAGGATTGATATATTATAAAAACTCCGTGAGAAAGCGAATTAAATCACCTTTGCTCCCTGCTCTCAATAACGGGGGTGGTTTTACGATTTCTTTTCAATTAAGTGTTGGTTCATTGAACCAACCTTACAGCATAATTAACGGCATGCAAAATGGCAAAGGCTTAAAAGTTGAACTTCTGCCAGACAGCTCTGTTTTATTTACAATGAGTGATGGAAAGGATACTGTTAATCTCTCATCCAACAGGGGACTCTTATCTCCCGGTAAAACGCATCATGTTGCCATTATTGTCGATGGTTTTCCTGCCTTGATTAGTATGGTTATTGACGAAGAATTCCAGGATGGAGGCGATACAAAGGAAAGAGGAACAGTTTTTTTTAGTCACAACTTCACTGATTGTAACGGTCCCCGATCCTGGGAAGTAAATCCTGATTTGATCAAAAATCTTCGGGTTTATAACAGAACCTTATTAACTACAGAAGTTATTGGATTGCAAAGAGCAGAAGCAAAAAACATCAGATGAACCCTCTTTGTGTCAGCACACACAAAATCAATGATATAATATTCCGATACATGGAGGTTCCCTGTCTGCCGACCAGGCAGGCATCATCCCACTTCTACCGTTAAGGAGTATTATAAAACCCTAATTACTTCCCTAAGGGATTAGTTATTTCCGTATTCTTGAAACACATTGATCCTTTTTTGGAAATCCTTTTTCAACTAAATCAATTGCGTCCCAATTTCGGAATATGTCAAAGTAGAATTAGTAATTAACTTTTTATTACTTGTCTAAAGATTTTCCTTCGCATTCCAGTTTCAGAATATTTGCATAAGGGGAGACAGGATTAGAGGGTAAGGTAAAGGTAATCCCCTTGTCAGAAGACTTCCAGCTTATAGTTTCATCAGATCCCAGCAAAGAAATATTTTCAATATTTATACCTTTTAACGAATTAATGGTTATTTCACTTCCCGGCCATTCCAGCAAAATAACATTTAATACATTCCCTTTCCTGGTAAACCGGATGTCGCCTGCCTGGAACATATATTCTTTTTTATCCTTACCCCATGATCCAATTTCCTTAGTGGTGGGTCCTTCACCATAAACAGACCAGGGTCTTGTTCCGTAAATAGCCTCCCCGTTTACCGACAACCAGTTGCCGACACCAAGTAAGCAATCCTGCATGATTTCCGGTATGGTACCATCTGCTTTCGGACCAATATTAATAAGCAGATTCCCACCTTTGCTTACAATATCTACCAAATAATCAACAAGTTCATTGGTAGTCATATAATCTTCATCAGGGGTAAGCCTGTTATATCCCCATGAAGTCGGGTCAATTGCATCGCAGGTTTCCCAGGGGATTTCAAAAATCTTTGTGATATTCCGGCGTTCGGGGGATTGAAAATCTCCCAGGAAAGCTCCATCCTGTGTAGTCCAGTTTTTACTTGCCTCTGCCCACAATGATTTCGAAAGTGCTTTATCTGAGTTAATTGCAGCCCGGGAGGTGTCCAAATCCCAGCGGTCGTTGGTAACAACTTCATCCGGATTTTTTGAGTGGTTATAAAAATACGCAATAACCTCTTTGCTGTTCCAATGA
This sequence comes from uncultured Chitinophaga sp., assembly GCA_964404825.1. Taxonomy (GTDB): domain Bacteria; phylum Bacteroidota; class Bacteroidia; order Bacteroidales; genus JACJXF01. Next base: position 6,191 of record CAYOLQ010000087.1, on the reverse strand, counting down.
TCTGCAGTTAGTCCTTTTCTTTTACCACTCTTGTCAAAAGCAGGAGCGATAGGAACGTCTCCCCAAAGAATATCAGGTTGATACATATCTACCAGTTCCTTGATTGAATTGTTCATATAATTTACCCATTCCTTATCAGGGAATCTTTTATCCCAGAATGAATAAGTGGTGCTATGATAAAAGCCCATTTTCAATCCTGTTGAACGAACCTCTTTTAACAGGTCGCCTGCCAGATCGCGGTGAGGACCCATATCCATTGAATTCCTGGGAGTAAATTTGGTAGGCCACAATGCAAATTCGTCTCCATGTTTGGCTGTCAGTACCACATATTTGGCACCTGCCTTAACAAAAAGATCAGCCCAGGCATTCGGGTCATATTTTTCGGCTTTGAACATGGGTATAAAATCATCATATTCAAAATCGACTCCAAAATTATCCCTGTGATATTTATTTGCGCCCTTACGGATCCCTGCATTAAAGGCACTGTCACTCATTTCACCCTGGGCTGCAGTGTAAGGCGGACCCAGAGGGGATTGTCCCCAGTTTGATTTTGGACTGTAGTATTCAATGTACCACTCATTGAATGCCGGTACCGCATATACTCCCCAATGTATAAATACACCAAACTTAGCATCCCTGAACCATTGTGGAGTGGGATGGGTAGAAAGAGATTCCCAGGTTGGTTCATATTTTTTCGAAACTTGTTCTTTACAGCCTGAAAATATGGTCGTTGCAGCAAAAATCAGTAAAACCGGAATTAATAATGAATTGAATCTTCGCATTTTCATAGTATATTTTATTTATGAAGGATTTTAAAAAATGCAATATTTTTTGATAGAGTATAAATTTTATTTTTTGTACTGATGAAATAAATAAGTATTTTTTTAACTCTGCTTACTTACCAGTCACGACACTCTTGATAACCTTTAAAAAACCAGCTTCGGGATCACCTTTTGTTGGTACCAGGTATCCACCTTCACCCAGTTCATTCCATGCATAAATTAAAACAACACGTTCCCTGGTTGTTTGGGTCGGATGTTCATCCATCCATGTGATCGCATCTGTTAAGAAACTTTTAAACTTTTCCGGTGAACGCGGAAAGTACCAATCCTGTCTTCCTGATCCGTCTTTATTTTCCCAGGGGCGCTTATCCCATCCTACGGTAACTTCCGGTATATATGGTTGTGTCTCGTTGCCTTTCCATTCTTTTTTATGTGCCTCTACTAATAGCGAATAATCATGCTCTTCTGACCCGGCAAATTTTCCGGCACCAAGATTATAATGTGTTTTATAATTAAAATTCTGATCGGGTGCATTATCACAACCAGCAATGGATAATCCTTGCAATCCTTGTTTTTTTGAGATTTCCTGCATTCGTGCAAGTGCATCGTTATCGATACCAGTGGGATGATAAATAATCACCAGAGGTTTATCATCAACTTTAAAATGCTGGGGGTCTTTGAAATATTTCATCCAGTATTCCGTGGCTTTTTCCCAATTATCTGAACCAGTAATTTCTGCCCCTTTATGGTTCGCAACCAGTAGGCAAAACTTAATTTTGTCCTTATTTTTCGCTTTCATGTAAAGGTTCAGACTAGTGTGCAGGTACAGGTTTTCAATTGCCTCGGGATTTATCGGACCATTTGTATCACGCCAGTACCAGCAAAAGGCAAAAAATTCAATGCCATTATCCGCTGCCAGATCAATTTGTTTTTCCATGATTGAAAGGGAGTCATCCCTCCAACCCCATACCGGCTCGCGATCCGGGAAATCTTCAACCATCCTTTTGGTAACGTGGGCTGGAGCATTTTTTGCCCAGGGTTCATCAGGATTGTCAGCATACTTATTATTTCCTGCCCAGCCGTCAAAATAATACACCCCAACTTTTACACGAGGTTTTGTTTGTTTATCAGGGTTTTGACAAGACCAGCCAGAGAGAGCTAATAAGGTAAATATCAGGATCAGTTTTGTAACAGGATGTTTTAACATCCCGATAGATTCTCTTAGGGAGTGTATATTTAATCTCCACAAGACTATAATTCTTCTACTTAAGTTACCGGCATAATTTTTCATGTTACATAGAATTTAGAAAAAGTAGCAATTAGTTAAGTACAGTTTAGAATAAATTATTTAATCATCGGGCCTAAGTTTTTATTTATTAAACCAACTTGTGATACATCAATAGCTTCAAAACCAAGCTTAAATGCCGGAGATGCTGAATCCAATGTAAAATCGCCATGCACTGGATCCTTAAACAAGGGGTCCGTTTCAAGAGAATGTTTATCCAGTCCCATCTCCTGCCAGCCGGAAAATGTATCATAGCCCGGCTTGCCACCGTGTCCGATTCCCATAGTTACATGCCCCCCTGGTGCCGCATTGTAGTATAAATTATAATCGATTTTTTCAGGTGCTGTTGCAAGATCCCAGCGGTTACAATCGAGATTGTATGAAAATACGCCTTTATTCCAATAAACTATGTTGTGTTGAAAGGTGTGAATCGGATGTTGGTATTTTGCTTTACGCACATTGAAATGAACTCCATGAAATCGGGTCCAGCTTATCTGAACGTCTTTGCCATATGCAAAGATGTTATTGGTGATAATGTGACCAAAATTGTTATGAAGGTGTAGCCCGCCGGACCTGGTATTATAGGAAATGTTTTTGGTCATGGTAACTCCGGTTCTGAATTCATCGAGATAAAGTCCCCATCCCTGGGAGTCGAAACCGTAACTGTCATGAACAACATTATTACGAATGATGGATCCAATACCGCAGTTGAAAACGCAGGCCCCGTCATTTAGCATAGTCATGACATGATGGATATGGTTATATTCAATTATTTCATCAAGTTTAACACCCCAGTCACCACCACGAACTCCGCAATAAGGCATATTTTGTATTAAGTTATGAGCAATCCGGGTTCTGACACCATTTGCGTTAACCACTCCCGTTCCGCCGAAAAATATTTCCCCGCAATGGTGAATATGATTATTGCTCACCGAATTATCAGAGCCACCAATAATAATAATACCTCCCCCGCCACAATGCTGAATGATGTTGTTTTCGAACAGGCAATGCGTCGATGAATCTGTAAGTTCAATTGCATAGGTGGCAGTATTTTCTATAAGGCAATTTCTGAAAGTCACATTACTGGCATTCGCAAGCAAAATTGCCGAAGGGCGGTAGAGGGGACCTGTTGAGCCACCTCCATTTTTATACCCTGTTTCCGGGAAATTATATCCTGTGTAACGGAATGATAAATTCTGAAATGTCAGGTACCTGACAGGTCTGTCGCCTTTTAATTGAATAAGCTGATTTGCAACAGGTGCAATTACCTCAGCATTTTTTAAATCAATCCCTTCAGTGGGATAATAATAAAGCGTACCTGAAAGCCGGTCGAGATACCACTCTCCGGGTGCATCCAGTCCTTCAAAAACATTTTCCACCCAGTACCGAGGATATTTGTAGAAAAAGTCCAAAGCATATGCACCGGGGCCGGTAAAAGTCACCAGTCGTTGGTTTTCATCAACAGACTTAATAAAAAGACGCGATTCACTCCAGGAATGAAAAATTACTACCTGGACATTAGGCAGATCGTGCCATGTTTTTTGGATATCTCCAGCCTGATAGATCATGGAATCTCTCGATTCTTTCGGGATGCGGTAGGCATTATAATACCCTTCATTTGGGGTTCTGGCGCGGGTTTGACGCTTGCCGTTGACAAATAGTTGGTTGAACGTCATGTTCCCGGAAATTTTGATTTTCCATATATTGCCTTTGTGCTTATTCCATTTTCCTTCAATCCTTTGGCCACCGGAAATAGTAACTTCTTCACCCGGAAAGCTGGTATACAGGGTTTGTGCACCCGGCAAACCGGAATCTTCCGGTTTGAAAATCACGGGCTCCGAAAGCAGGTAGTTGCCCTGGCGAAATTGAACGGTTATTTGCTGGTTAAAGCCTTGATTACGGAGATACCGGATCGCATCCCTGGCCCCTGACATGGAGGCAAAGGGTCCATCTGTTTTTTGCTCGTTGGATGTGGCTATAGTACCTGACCAGTTGTCTTTACCATCAGGTGAAACATAAAAAGTTTTCTGCGTAAATGCGGGTTTGAAATAAATGATGCTGAAAAGAAGAAGGCAGATAATTTTTGTTTTCATTTTTATTATTATTAATGTTGAACAACTCTTAAAATCGAATATTGAATAATCCAGATACTTCAATGATGGATATTAATCAGAAACGGGTAAAATTAAATTGCTAATTAATCCTTATTTACCTTTTCCACGACCAGTATTCCCCAGGGATTGAGAGCTGGAATTTTAACCTCAGTCCAATGACCACTTCTTTTCCCAATGAGATCCGTTGAATTAACGAGTTCTTTATAGGCTTTTGCCTGTCCTGGTCCTCTCTTATCACCGGGAGTCAGCAGTTTTATTGCATTTTCTTCTGCTTCAAGATTCTTTTTTTCATCGTATTTTGCAGGGGTCAGTAAAATAAGTTTCATTTTCTGACCGGGAAAGAACGATTCATTTTTCAAACGAATAGTAAATTCCCCTTTTGAATCCCAGTCTATCAAATGAACAGCAATTGGACTAGCAGGGTTTCCGGGGATGCAACGGGCGATTGCTACCACATTTCGTGAGGTATCTGATATTTTATAGGGAAAATTACTGTTATCATAACGGTCATCATGATAGTTTTTAATATAAACTGCTGCATCTTCAAATCCATCCAGGTATTCAGGAATACCCCTGATAAATCCATATAAATCAGCATATTCAGAAGGCAATCCAAAATATCTTGGAGCAGATGAGCCATCCGGAAACTGATCAAAAACATCCACGGGTACCCTTGGTGAACCTCCACCAGCTGTTGTGGTAGCAGTTACCTTGCGAAGCAGTCTTACAGTTTCTTCATTGGTCCAGGTTGAAGGTATTGTTTTTGGTTTGTTCAGAACAATGTACTTATCATTTTCCAGGGTTTCTTTAAGTATACTGTAAATTGTTTGAGGGTTTGCTTCTGTGAACACAGTTTCAGAAAGTCCGTATTCAAAAACATTATGGGGTTCTACCCATTTACCGCCGTTATTGGTCGATCTGGTTATATGGCGTCCGGCATATTTATCCAGCTCATTTCCAATATAAGTATGAAATATTGCAGATGAATTAGCCTGGAAGTTAATAAAAGCAACCAGCAAGGGTGTATCCCATTCGGTTTGAGTAACAGCCTTTGGGTCAACATTTTTTGCAGTCAGATAAGTTTTATAATTGAAGTTATCCAGATGATCAATTCCCAGCTCGGATGCTTTATAATTTTTCTTTAAATATTCGGCGAAACCAGAAATACAATGGTCGCAAAAACAAGAGGCCATTTTAGTCCCCTTTTTAATAGGATAATGGGCTTCATCGCGATGGATAATATCTACGCCCATGTCAATCAAATCTTTACAATATTGCAAATGAGCCTCTTTGTATCCTGGATTGTTCTGGCAGCCAAAAATCTGCGGGTTATCCCAATTGGCCATCCAGGGGGGCACCGGAGTGGATCCGTCCAGCATTTTCATCTCGAGGGATTTCCTGGGTAAATCTGTATGCATCGTTGATCCGGAGGATGCTCCGCTGAATAATACTCCCAGATCTTTAATCTCTTTGATTTTAGAGCGTTCTGACTCGTCAAACTTATAGCAATAAACCCACTCAATGCGTGTGGCATGGAATTGTTTAATATGGTCAATGGTATTATATGGATCTTTTTCATTTAGAGGCCTGAAAGTGAGATTCCTCAATACAACATCACTATACTTTGGAACCATAGGGGGATAAACACGAGTCTGGGCTTGTCTGTAAAGCAGGAGTGTTTTTTTATTTGCTGTATACCAGCTTGATGGTGCAAATGATATAAATGTGACTATACCCAGGAAACTGAGGATTAGAATTTTAATCCGGATTTTAGTTCTATTCATTGTATAAATTAGTAGGTAAATAATTTTAAAGTGATTCAGACACCAAAATAATATCTTAACAGAACGTTCATCAGACTTTTATAATTCGATAACATTTAGATTTTTCAGGATAATAAATTTTCACAATATATAAACCAGGCAGGATTTCTGCCGTGTTTATTACCAGGTCTTTTTCATTGTTAAATTGTCTTGTTAAAACTGTTTTTCCTTCTATAGTCAGCAATTC
>CAYOLQ010000086.1:0-14284 GCA_964404825.1 uncultured Chitinophaga sp. | reverse complement strand
GTGCGGATTCTGGCTGAAACTTATCAGCCTGGTTGTTCTTACACTGATCCTTTATTTTATAATCATACCAATTCTGAACCTGGAGACTGGTTTGCCGGTTTGGGCAAGGTAAAACACTTGCAGCGAGACCCCGTGAAGACAATTGGAATTGTTTTTTAGAAACTTGAATTAATGCTAATTCAAAATATTGACAATCGTAAACCAATAATTAACATCCTCATTTTGTAAAGTGCATTAGCAGTTGGTGCGAGGGGAAGTATTAAGGAAATAATTTGTAAATGTCTTTTCTATGAGCAATTATGATAAACCGAAGAGTATTTTCATTTATTTTTTCGAATCCAAGTCTATATTCACCAATCTTTACCCGATAATAAAATTTGTAACCCTTTAGCTTTTTAATATCTGACAACTCATAAAGACTTTTTGCATTTTCAAATTCTATTATTGTCTTTTCAATTTTCTGAAATAGAGACTTATTCTTGAGTTTCTCAAGTGATTTTTCAAATGATTTGTCATATTCGATTATCATTTACCTTTTAATTGATGCATAATCGATTCACGACTGACGGTCTTTCCTGTTTTTACTGAGTCCATCAAAGCACCAAGTGCAAAATCTTCATACTGATCATCCGCAATAGTCATTACATTTCCGCCGAGTTTTTTGGCGAGATCAGATAGAATCTTATTACTTTTTTTGTCAGCTTTTATAATTATTGCTCCCATGGGATAGAATTTTTTCAAAGATACAAATTTTCTTTTTAGTTCGCTCAAAAGAGCCAATGGCTCTAAATCATCGATATTTCAAGCATTTCTGTTTTGTTGTAAATCAGGGCATCAGTCCACGCGGACTTTGCCAATGATGTATAAATGCTTCTGCGTATTGTGCATTTCCCTCGAGTCCGCGAAAAAGTTCCATTTTTGCATGTTCTTCTCCATAGACCTCTTTAATTTTCTGGCTTTCGTGCACAAAGCAGGCATCCCATTTTTGTTGAATTAATGAGGATATATCGACAAAAGTATCGGGCTGAAAATTCTGCGACTGATTTCCGGTGCACACCTCATAAAAGTAGAGAGGTTCTTTTTTTCCGGCATAAAGCCAGGCATCATAAACCAGGTTGGAGCAGATGCGGTGATCGCGGTGCGAGTCGATGGGCCAGTTGGTAAAGAGCATATCGGGACGTTCCTTTTTCAGTAATTCGGCCATATTATCGTACCATTCGGGAGTAATTACGCAACTGCCATCCACCTGTCCGAAGAAGATTGCCCTGGTTTTCATAATCCGGCAAGCCTTTTCCGCTTCTTTTTTCCTGATGTTTGCCGCATCAGCGTGCGAAATCCCATCAATTCCGGCCTCCCCGGCGGTAAAATAAACCACCACCACTTCGTGACCCAGGCTGGTATATTTGCAAATTGTGCCTCCCATTCCTGTTTCCGGGTCATCGGGGTGGGCGCCAACGACCATGATTTTAAGTTTATCTTTTATTGAATTCAACGAACTAGTGGCATTGGTCAGACGGGGAGTCAGGGCAGCGCCTGATGCCAGGGCGGTTGTGGTAAGGAATTTTCTTCGGGTTGGCATTGGGTGGGGGTTTAGGTTTTTATTTAATCAAGTAATTGATTATGCATCACCTTTATGCAAAATTGCATCTATTTATGGAATGAAATGTCGCGTTCATTCATAAAATTAAAAAGAATACCAGGAATTGAATACTTCATTATTAATTAGTTTCGGCCTCCATACCGTTTCATTGAGTTATTTTTTGGGATGAGTTGGTTGAATAGATTGTACTATCAGGTATAAATGATCGGGAAAACCCATGATAAAAAGAACTTCCATCCTGCAGTGGACGGAATAATGGTTTTCCAACTGGTCTACCGATCTGGGGTACCTGACGGGACGAAGAAGTAAAAAACAAAAACGCCTGAATCTTTTATAGATTAAGGTGTCTCATATTAATGGTTCTTTTATGATCATCTTTGGAGTATATTTATCTTCTTCGCTGAGCTAGAGAGGGTAACCCACCGTCGCTAAAGCTTTGGTGGGTAATAAAAAAGCCCTCCTTCGCAAATGCTTCGGAGGGCGATGTAGCCCGTAGGGGAATCGAACCCCTGTTACCAGGATGAAAACCTGACGTCCTAACCCCTAGACGAACGGGCCAAATTTAATTCTCTTGAATTTGGGACTGCAAAGATAATTTTTGATTTCGTTCCTGCAAAAGTTTTAGCACAAAAATTACAAAATATTTCCTGTAATCCTATCCGCAAGGCTTTTCAGGTTGAGTCCTGAGAAGTTTCCGGATGTCATAATAAGAAAAACAGTGTTTTCCTTTGGCAGGTTTAAAAGCATTTGTTCCACGATAACAGGTTCCCGGAGAACGATCAGATCTTGTCTTTGAAATGCACTTTTCACGAGCTCGGGAGGAAATTCAGGAAGCTTTTTGTGTCTGACAACCTCAGTGTTATAATATACAATGGCTGTGTCAGCCTGATCTAGACATGATTTATACTGGGGCAGAAATGCGGTATTCAGACTGCTGAAGGTATGCAGTTCCAGACAGGCAACCAGCTTCTTATCCTTGTATTGTTCCCTGAAAGCCTGAACTGTGGCAGATACTTTTGAAGGGGCATGGGCAAAATCGAGAAATACGGAACAATCACCTTTTTTGGATAATACCTCCTGTCTTCTTGCTGCACCCTTAAACCCGGCCATTGAAACAAGAAAGTCTTTTTCGGTTAAGCCCAGAAGCTTGCAGACCTCTAAAGCCCCGGCCAGATTCTGCATATTATGTTGACCAAAAATGCTCAGTGTAACTGCGGTGTTTCCCAGAACAACCAGTGACTGATCGCCCGCACTGCATGATGTTAACTGGGTATAAGGAATTACGCTTAGCCTTTCCTTATTCTTGTCTGCAATGCGAAGCAGATGTTTGTCTCCCCCGAAATAAACAAGTGAATCCGAAGTCATTGAAGCGAAAACATCAAACTGCTCAAGGTAATTCTCAAAAGTTGGAAAAACATTCATATGATCCCAGGCGATTCCGGTAATCAGACTGATATGTGGTTTATACAGATGAAATTTGGGACGCAGATCGATGGGGGAGGTCAGGTATTCATCTCCCTCGAAAATGGCAATTTCATTATCATCATCAAGTTCAACCATGGTATCGAAACCTTCAAGCACCGAGCCGACCATGTAATCGAATTGTTTTCCGTTTTCCCTCAGGGCATGCATGATCATGGAAGTTACTGTGGTTTTACCATGACTTCCGGCGATTACTATTCGTGTTTTATTTTTGGTTTGTTCGTAAAGATATTCGGGGAACGAATAGATTTTCAGGTTAAGTGCTCTGGCTTTAACGAGTTCCGGGTTGTCTTCCTTCGCGTGCATTCCAAGTATTATGGCATCGGTTTCGGGGGATATACGGGAAGGATCCCAGCCCCATTGTTTGGGAAGGAGGTTATATTTTTTCAGCCGGCTGAGGGAAGGTTCAAAAATCTCATCATCGGAACCGGTGATGGTGTAGCCTTTTTTTTGAAGGGCGATGGCAAGGTTGTGCATTACAGCGCCGCCGATTGCGATAAAGTGGATGTTCATATTATTTCGTTTTTTGAACCTGTCAGGTCTTAAGACCTGACAGGTTCAGATATCAATGATAATAAATGTTCTTTATACCTTAGGGATTTATCATCTTTAACTCTATTTTTAAACCCCTAAGATACTATTAAAGTAAATTGAAGTTTTGAAATATCACCCGATAATTGATCTGCCCGCTATTCAGAAATAATGGTAAATTTGTGGAAAGAATGATTCAAAAACTTCGCGAACAATATGAACCAAGAATCATTACAGGATCTGGATGTATTTGATAAATACCAGATATCAACAAGTGAATAAGTTGCCCTACCGAAAAAAAATTCAAAAAGATGAATAAAGAAATGAGTTTGCAAGACTTGAGAATTCAGGAACTTGAAAACGAACTTGCAATCCTGAAGCAGAAACAAATTGAGATTACCGAAGCAAAAGAATTGTATTTAAAAATATTTGAGGAATTTCCAGCCCTTATCTGGCGTTCACGTTTAGATAAATTGTGTGACTATTTTAATAAAACATGGCTCGAATTCACCGGCAGGACGATGGAACAGGAATTTGGAAATGGCTGGACAGAAGGTGTTCATCCTGATGATTTTGATTTTTGTGTGCAAACCTATGTTACTGCTTTTGACAAAAGAGAAGCTTTTTTGATGGATTACCGCATGAAGAATAAATCTGGTGAGTACCGCTGGATAAGAGATTTTGGCAGACCATTTTTCGATTTAGACAATTCATTCCTGGGTTACATCGGTTCATGTTACGATATCACTGACAAAAAAACTTCAGAAAGTCAACTCATTGAATTAAATGCAACTAAAGACAAGTTCTTTTCCATTATCGCACACGACCTGAAAGGCCCTTTTAATTCTATCCTTGGCTTTAGTGAAGTTCTAATGGAGGAGGTAAAGAAAAAAGATTATGGAAGAACCCTGGAATATGCCGAAATCATCCTTAAATCTTCTAGCAGGGTAATGGACTTATTGACGAACCTTATGTATTGGGCTCAATCACAATCCGGAAGAATGGATATCCATCCTGAAATTTTCAGGATGGATACTCTCATTAAGGATGTGACACTTTTGTTAAAGGATATGGCCGGACAAAAGTCAATAAGTATTAAAAATAGTTTAACTTCTAAACAAATAGTTTATGCTGACAAAGCAATGATTAGTGCAGTTTTAAGAAATCTGATTTCTAATGCGGTTAAATTCACTAAGCCTGAAGGAAAAATTTTGATATCTGCAGTTGTAAGTCTTAATGAATTAATTGTTACGGTAAAGGACAATGGCATTGGAATTCCAAACGAAAGTATTGATAAATTATTCAACATTGCAGAAAGTCTCTCAACTCCCGGCACCCTGGACGAAAAAGGAACCGGATTGGGATTGATACTCTGCCACGATTTTATTATAGCAAATAATGGAAGGATTTGGGTGGAAAGTCAGGTCGGTTTGGGTTCTGCATTTTTCTTTTCGGTGCCGTTGGGCACAGACTAGTTGCGGGAATTTTCTTTCGATATTGTAATATCTTTAACGGGATTGGTAAATTTTGAAAAACTTTAAAATGACTTCCTTACCATGTCCTGAAAAAATCGCTTCGAAAGTGACGCAGGGAATACTAAAAAATGAGGCTCAGATTTAAAATACTAATTTCTATATTTTTTGTCCATGCTGTGTTTGACGCAAACGGACAAGACACCCTCACATTCAAAGGTCAATTGTCGGCCTATACTCATCTGAATCCGGAAAATGAGCTTCCCTGGTGGAATGGCATACGCTACATTCCCCAGTTTAATTATGAATACAGACTTACGGAAATAAATTTATTGGATTTCGAGGGATCGGTTAACTTATACGGAAACGCCGGTATAAGACCTTTTGATTCAACAAGTTTCACATCTGCACTAAAACCTTACCGCCTCTGGACAAGGTATTCCACAAACCAGTTTGAATTACGCGCTGGTTTACAGAAAATTAATTTTGGTTCAGCATCAATACTCAGACCCCTGATGTGGTTTGACCAGATCGATCCCCGCGACCCTCTTAAACTTACCGACGGTGTTTGGGGAGTTCTTGCCAGGTACTATTTTATGAACAATGCCAATGCATGGCTATGGGGATTGTATGGGAATAATAATCTCAAAGGCTGGGAATTTCTTACCACAAAAAAGAATAATCCGGAATTCGGAGGTCGCTTTCAAACTCCCGTTCCCAAAGGAGAAGCTGGATTCTCATATCATCACCGCATGGCTGATGGTAGAATCTTATCAGATTCAATAATTACATATGGGAGTATACCGGAAAACAGGTTCGGTTTCGATGCAAAATTCGATATGGTTGTTGGCTGGTGGATTGAAGCTTCCTGGTCGAATTTCAATAAAGATATCGACGAACTTTCGAATCAGGAAATTATTAATCTCGGACTTGATTACACCTTTGGAATCGGAAACGGGATGACTGTTATTTACGAACAACTTATTGCTTCATCGGAAAAGAATCCTTTCAGATTAGATAATTCTATTACATTCTCCTTGCTGAATATTTCCTACCCTGTCGGATTGTTTGATAGTGTTAGTGCGATTTTTTATTATGACTGGAAAAATAATACACTGTATAATTTCTTAAACTGGCAGAAGCAAGTAAAAAAGTTTACTTTTCATCTCATGGGATATGCTAATCCAAAAATTTATAATATCCCTACTCAGGGGAGAAATGAGATTTTATATGCCGGAAACGGAATTCAGTTTATGATGGTTTATAATCATTAATTTATTTGGAGGGATCATAACTAAGTATTGAAAACCTTACATTAGAAAATATGAATGAAAATATGATTATCAAGACAAGGAATCTCACCAAGCGATTCCCAATGGGAAAGAGAGAATTCGAAGCTTTAAAGGGAATAGATCTGGAACTTGGCATAGGTGAATTTACTGGCTTAATAGGCCCGAGCGGTTCAGGGAAAACCACACTACTTAACATTTTAGGCTCTCTTGACACCCCTTCGGATGGAGAGGCCATAGTGCTGGACCAATCTATCGGAAAGCTTCATGCCAAAGAGGCTGCAAAACTCCGTAAGGAGAAGCTGGGGTTTATTTTTCAGAGCTATAACTTATTGCAGGTCTACACCGTTTTTGAAAATGTTGAATTCCCCTTATTATTACTTAACTATGGTGCTACTGAACGTAAGAAAATGGTCATGGACGCTCTTGAATGGGTTGGGCTTACCGACAAAGTAAAACAAAAACCACCCCAGCTCTCCGGAGGTGAATGTCAGAGAGTAGCTATTGCCCGGGCAATGGTTAAAAGGCCCTCTCTTGTTCTTGCAGATGAGCCAACAGCTAACCTGGATGCCGCAAATTCGCACAATATTTTGCAGACTATGGTAAAACTGAATCAGGAATTAAAAACCACATTTCTTTTCGCCACACATGATGAAAAAGTGATTGGCTACCTGAGGAGAAAAATTTACCTCAAAGACGGTTTGGTTGATAAGGATGAAGTGCTAATATAATAGCCTCAGGAAGCAATATAAGACAGTCAAGGTCACTGTTCTTCTTTAGGATGATTCATTATTTAGATAAAACTCCATAACAATGATACTGGCAATAAAATTAGCTTATAAAAATCTTATCGGAGCAGGTTTACGAACCTGGCTTAATGTGATTGTATTGTCTTTCTCCTTTGTAATTATAATTGCAGCAAAGGGTATTCTTGTAGGCTGGGATCGTCAGGCAAAAACCGACATGGCTGATTGGGAGATCGGGGGCGGACAATACTGGAATGAAAAGTATGATCTTTATGATCCATTTACAATTAGTGAAGCACATGCTCCCTTACCTTCAGAATTTTCCCGGGAAATCTCCCGGGGAGAAATGGTTCCTGTATTAATTGCTCAGGGAACAATATATCCCGGAGGACGAATGCAGCCAATATTGATTAAAGGGATCGATCCGGATCAGACCCTTCTTAAATTACCAACTCATTTTTTAGATACTATTGTTGGTGGTGCCATTCCTGCTATAATCGGGCGTAATATGGCACGGACAAACAAGCTGACGGTGGGCGATTATGTTAGCCTTAGATGGCGCGATGCAAACGGAACATTTGATGCAACTGAAATCTATATTACAGATGTGTTTTCTACCAATGTTCCAACTGTTGACCTTGCACAGGTATGGATTCCTCTCGATAGTTTACAATCTATGTTAGTTATGCCTGACGAAGCAACTATAGTAACTTTCCGTGATGCTGAATCAGAAAGGGCTGAAGTTAATAACTGGAAACTGGTGACATTTGGATCCCTTGTAAGTGAAATTGAAGAGATGATTAAGACAAAATCAGCAGGTCAGTCCATTTTCTATTCAATCCTTTTAATTCTGGCACTTTTGGCGATTTTCGACACTCAGGTATTATCAATATTTCGCCGCCAGAAAGAGATTGGTACATACGTGGCATTAGGATATACGCGCCAGGAAGTAGTGATGCTTTTTACAATTGAAGGCGCAATGTATGCTGTTTTTGCAGCAGTTGTCGGCGCAATATATGGAATACCCTGTTTGATGTGGTTCGCAAATAATGGAATTTCACTAGGCGTTTCTTCTGCAGATTACGGTTTCGCAATTGCAGAAACCATGTATCCTGTTTATAGTGCATCACTGATTATTGGGACAACTCTGGTCGTTCTACTGGCAACCTCCATCGTGAGTTACTGGCCATCAAGAAAAATTGCGAGAATGAATCCAACTGAAGCATTAAGGGGGAAAATACAATGATACATTTCTTATTTAAAGGACTTTTAAGGGACAAAAGCAGAAGCCTGCTTCCTCTTATAGTTGTGGCAATAGGTGTTATGCTTGCTGTGTTTATGCGGGGTTACATCAATGGTATCATGGTTGACATGATTGAACAGACCGCTCGGTTTACTACCGGACATGTAAAAGTTATGACAAAAGCCTATTCGGAGAATATGAATCAGATTCCGAACGACCTGTCAATCCTGGAGGTAAGCAAATTGAAGTCTGAGCTGGAGGAGAACTTTCCTGAAATGGAATGGGTAAGCCGGATTAAATTCGGAGGTTTGATTGATGTGCCTGATGAAAACGGAGAAACCATTAAACAGGGTTCTGCAATGGGTATGGGAATTGATCTTTTATCCGGAAATTCCGGAGAGATTACCCGCCTAAATTTAACTAAATCTTTGGTGAGAGGAGAACTTCCCGACGCACCGGGCGAAATTTTGCTGAGTGAAGATTTCTCCGGAAAACTGGGGGTGAATCCGGGAGGTAAGGTTAGTCTGATAGGTTCTACAATGAACGGGGGCATGGCATTCTACAACTTTATTGTTTCAGGTACAGTTCGTTTTGGGAGTACCGCACTCGACAGAGGTACGATAATTGTTGATTTACAGGATGCTCAACTGGCACTTGATATGCCTGATGCTGCCGGTGAGATATTAGGGTTTTTCCCGGAAGGTTTTTATGAGGATAAATTTGCTGAACCGGTACTTGCGGAATTCGGGAAAATGTTTGCTGATGAAACCGATGAATTTGCACCTGTGATGTTACGACTCAGAGATCAGGAAGGATTATCATTGTATGTAGATATGGCAAAAAGTCTGGGAGCTATTATTACTCTTATTTTTATGATTGCTATGTCATTGGTGCTTTGGAATGCCGGCTTGCTGGGCGGTTTGCGACGGTATGGCGAAATTGGTGTGCGTATTGCAATTGGTGAGGAAAAATCGCATGTTTATCGTTCTATGGTTTATGAATCGGTAATGGTCGGGATCGCCGGAACGATTATCGGAACATCCTGCGGATTGGGCCTGTCTTGGTTAATGCAAACCTATGGATTGGATATAAGCGAGTTTACAAAAAATGCAACTACTGGAATAATGATGCCCAACCTGATCCGATCCAAAATAACCCCGCCGGATTTTTACATTGGATTTATTCCGGGGGTTATTTCAACTGTTGCAGGAACGATGCTTTCAGGGATCGGTATTTACAAAAGAAATACAGCTCAGCTATTTAAGGAACTGGAAACATGATATTTTAAATTAACATTACGGAAATGAAAGCAATTTATACAATACTATTATCAACTTTATCATTAACTTCCTTTGGTCAGCCGGGTGCAGATGAAATAATAGAAAAGGTCGATAAAAACATGTCTTCTGAAAACAGGGTGATCGAGTCAAGCATGACGATTCATGGAAAGAGAGGCAGCAGAACCATTACTTCAAAATCATACACTGTAGAAGATAAGAAATCATTTACCGAATATCTTTCTCCGGCCAGGGAGCAGGGGACAAAGATGCTTAAGCTCGATGATCAACTCTGGATTTATTCACCTGCAACCGACAGAACGATTCAGATATCAGGACATATGCTGCGGCAGTCGGTAATGGGTTCTGATTTATCTTATGAAGATATGATGGACGATCGAAAATTAACCGATGTTTATACAGCCAAAGTAATTGGGTCCGAAGAAATTGATGGCCGCAAAACCTGGATTCTTGAACTTACTGCCAAAGTAGATGATGTAGCCTATGCCAAAAGAAAAATCTGGATAGATATTGAAAGGTATATTCCTTTAAAAGAGGAACTCTTCGCAAAAAGCGGTCAACTTTTAAAACGCTCTTTTATGCGTGAAGTAATTAAAATCGAAGGGCGGTGGTTCCCTACAGCAATTGTGTATAAAGATATGCTAAGTCAGGGTGAAGGAACCGAATTTAAAATGACCAGCGTAAAATTTAACCAGGAAATACCTGCCTACATTTTTACCAAAGCTGCGTTAAAGCAGTAATAGACCTGTCAGGTATATAGTATGATAATAATTCCATAACCTTATTTAAAAATGGATATAAGTATTTTTACCGATAAATCAATTGTACCTGAAAATGATGATCTGATAATGGTACTGGGAAGCAATTATAAACTATGGGAGGATATAAAAAAGTACGTTTATGAAAAGTATCCGGCAGCCGTTGAGGAGTGGAATTATCCGGGTGTTAAGTACGGCTGGAGTTTCAGACTTAAGGACAAAAAACGCGCAATACTTTATTTTTTACCTCGGGAAAAGTATTTTATGGTAGCATTTGTTTTCGGACAAAAAGCAACAGACATAATTCTTCGAAGCGGGATTTCAGATGAAATTAAATCTGAACTGGAGAATGCCCGGGTTTATGCAGAAGGAATAGGGATACGGATAGCAGTTAAAGATGAGAATCACCTCGATGATATTAAAAAACTGGTCGGGATAAAAATTTCTAATTAATAATTTTCTTTTTCGACATAGCGTATCTTTAAGATCATAACTTTATGAAATGTTTGTGTAAAAGAATTTGAAGGATACTTTTTAAACGGGGGAAAAATGAATTCTGACGATAACATAAATGAAGATACACTTAAAGAACTAATTCAGCTTAGATCCGAAATAGCAGAATTAAGGAAACTTCAATTCGATTTTAAGAGGGTTAAAGAAGAATTAGCTTACGAGCATGGTTTGTATAAGGATTTAGCCAATGCTCTTCCCAGCGGAATGTATCGTTTGCGCGTATTTCCAAGTGGTCGGATAAAAGAGGAGGAATGGATGAGTTCAAAAGACGCTCCCTATATTATGGAATTTATTAATGATCGGTTCTGTGAAATACTGAAGCTGAAAAGAGAAGAATTCGAAAAGAATCCGGCACTAATAAGCGATTTGATTTATGAAGACGATAAGCCCGGGTTCGCAAGAAAAAATATTGAAGCAAATAAAAATGTAACCCAATTCGAGTGGGAAGGCCGGCTGCTTATACATAATGAATTATTATGGGTGCATTTTGAATCACATCCACGGAAACTTGAAAATAATGATATTTTATGGACAGGAATCCTTTATGATATATGTGATCGCAAAAAAACGGAACAGGAAATATTACTAAAAAATGAAGAACTTAAGAAGATAAGCATTGAAAAAGACAAATTCCTTTCGATTATCTCTCATGATTTAAAAACTCCTTTTAATTCAATTCTGGGTTTCAGTAATATCCTTTCTGAAAGCATCAAAAATAATGATTTGGAAAAGATAGAAAAGTATACAACAATTATTAATCGCTCTGCCTCAAAAGCAATGGATTTGCTTATGAACCTTATTGACTGGTCGCTTTCACAAACAGGCAGAATGAATTATAAACCCGAGCTTTTCGACCTGCCTGATTTGATTGATGAAATCATTATGGCATTTTCAGATATTGCTGAATCGAAAAAAATACAAATTTCCAGGATTGAATCTTCTGTATTCTCTTTATTTGCAGATAAGGCCATGGTAAGTACAATAATCAGAAACCTTATTTCGAATGCTGTGAAGTTTACTCAATCCGGAGGAGCTATTGAAATAAGTACTGAGCAGGATTCCCATTCAGTGATTATTTCTGTAAGCGATACAGGTATCGGAATTCCTCCACAAACTATCTCAAAGTTATTCAGAATTGATACTAACATTACTACCAAAGGAACAGAAAATGAAAGTGGCACGGGTTTAGGACTAATGCTTTGCAAAGAGTTTGTTGACAAGCACAGCGGGAAAATTGAGGTGGAAAGTGTACCCGGAAATGGAACCAGGTTTAAGGTCTATTTACCATTGAAATGATATTTGAATCATTAATTTGAATCATGCTTAAAAGGAAATAATTCAGATGGAACCCGTTCGCGAATCATTATCTCTTCCATTTGCTTTATGATTTCGGGATTTCCGGATGCAATATTCTTTGATTCAAGAGGATCTTTTTCCAGGTCAAAAAGCATCAGCTCGCCATCCGGATTTTTATTTACATCCAAACGGACTGCCTTCCAGTTGCCCATGCGCACAGCCTGTTTACCCCCCGATTCATGAAATTCCCAGTAGAGGTGTGGATGAGTTTCCTGTTCTTTTGACAGAAGGGCAGGAAGGTAGCTTATTCCATCGGACCATGCCGGTATGGGTTGAGAAGACAATTCACACACCGTAGGAAGAAAATCCCAGAATGCCGAAACATGCGTGGAAGTTGACCCCGGAACAATGGTTCCCGGCCACCAGGCTATGAATGGTACTTTCAGTCCTCCTTCGTAAAGATCCCTCTTGCCCCCTCTCATTCCGGCATTGCTGTCGAAAATATCCTCCTTTTCAGGTCCGTTATCTGAAGTGAATATCACAAGTGTCTCTTCTCCAATTCCTAATTCATTTATTTTTTGCAACAACACTCCAACCATACTATCCAGGCGGGTAACCGAAGAGGCATAGCACTTTTCCTCGTAAGTCCAGTTTTCAGTATCATAAGGATACAGCGAAGGCGTCTCAAATTTTAATGAATCAGGGGCTTCGCCATTGTTATGTGGAATAATAACAGGCAGGTAAAGGAAAAAGCTGGTGTCACAATTATCTTCAATGAATTTCAAGGCTTTTTCCTGGAACAAATCGTTGGAATAATCAATTTTTTCTGTGGCATATCCTCCCAAACCTCTTGACCAGTGATCTTCGGGCATATAGGTGACTTTATTGCGCAGGAACACTTTTTGTCCGTTTTCAAACAGATACTCAGGAAAAGCATTATGTGCATGCACCTGACAATAATAACCATAGAAATAGTCAAAGCCCTGTTTTTGCGGATCTCCTTCTGTTTCCTCCACGCCAAGTCCCCATTTACCAATCAACCCTGTTTTGTATCCTGCAGTTTTCAGTATTTCTGCAACAGTAATTACGGTATCTTTCAGAGGGATCTGTCCGTAAGGCTCCGCTTCCTTATTTCCCCTGACAAAAGTGTGACCGCTGTGCAATCCTGACATAAGTACAGAACGGGATGGGGCGCAAACAGATGTTCCGGCGTAATGATTGGTAAGGATCATTCCGCTTTTTGCCATACGGTTGAGATTCGGAGTTTTGATTAGTTTCTGTCCATATGGACCTATATCGGAATACCCCAAATCGTCTGCAAGAATATAAATGATATTTGGTTTTTTTGGCAGAGCGGATATCTCTGTACCTTTTTTCGCATTGCATCCGGTAAGTGCCATTATACCCATAGTAATTATTATCGGAGCGGAATGATTAAGAATCATTACTGAATTCATTGCCGGAATTACAGAAGGGATTTTCATACTCAATAGGGATTATTCTGATTTTTCGTAAAAAATTCTTGTTGAATCTAATTCTTTTCTTTCCGAACCGGGTTCCTCCACTTCTAATGTTAGAGTCTCCCCATACCTGGCTTCAAAAAATTCTATCTTAATGGGATGGTATCCTTTTTTTAATCCTTCATTTCCTTCAATAGTCATTTTACCATGAACACCATCATTGTCTGCTAACAGTTCATTGTTGAGCCAAAGCCGGCTTCCATCGTCAGAGCTGATAAAAAACCGGTAGATCCCATCAGTCTCAGCATAGAAGAATCCCTCGAAAACCAGAACAAAATGGTCTTTACCCTGCAGATGTTGCGGGATTTTAATACTGTCTGTTATACTATAGTTTTCCTTGCTTATGGGGTTGATATTGTCGAGACTTGATATTTCCCTGTAATCCCAATTAAGACTTAGTCCTTTTACAGGCGCAGTCAGCGTTGTTGAATTTCTGAGGTTTACTTTTCTGATGACGGCAGTTTTTACCGGACTTGATTTTCCGGAGGGAAGGAAGGAACGCGCTTTCAGAGTGGTGGTTTCAGATATTTTCAGGG
>CAYOLQ010000085.1:0-14550 GCA_964404825.1 uncultured Chitinophaga sp. | reverse complement strand
GCGTGTACCTGACGGATCGGCAGGGAGATGAAATGGTGGATTTCGTGACCCGCCACAAGGATATACCATTTTTCCTGTATTTTGCACCGCTGGGGATCCATTACCCGGTGCAGGAAGTGCCAGGGAAATACTTGGACCGGGTTCCAAATAAAATTACGGATGAACACAGGCGGAATTTGGCTGCTGCATTAATAGCGGTTGACGATGCGATAGGGAAGTTGATGGGTGTTATCGGAAAACTTGGTCTTGACGAAGAAACACTGGTGATTTTCACAGGCGATAACGGTGGGCAGGAGCAGTCAAAGACCGATAGCCAAAATCCGGCCTTATATGGAGGCGCACGAAATTATCCATTTCGCGGGGGTAAAGCCAGTCCCTGGGACGGGGCGGTTCACGAACCCTTTATTGTACGCTGGATAAACCATGTACCGGCTGGAAAGACTTTTAACGGAATGCTGTCAACAATGGATGTTTACGCAACAGCTGCAGCCGTGGTGGGCAAAAAAAAACCGGCCAGATGCGAGGGTGTAAATCTCCTGCCATATATGTCGGGTGCTAAAAAAGGTGATGTTCATGAGGTGCTTTTCTGGCGCTGGCTGGAAGGTGCAAACCCACGGTCTGTTCATGCTGTGCGCAAGGGAAATTGGCGCATAATGAGAGTGCTGGAGAATGACCCGTGGCAATTATATGACCTGGTTGCTGATCCTGGTGAGAAATTGAATGTTGCAGGCGAATATCCTGAAATTGTCGAAGAGCTGACCCGGGAATACACAAAATGGGCAGGAACACTTCCCGGTCCGTCAGGTAAACACCGTGAACCAGGTGGTAATGTTCCTGCGGGCATAGGCTGGGCCACACCTGAAAATCCCTGATAAAGACAAACTCAGGTAAACAATGTTGCAGGTTAAAACGCACAGACATTTACTCGTTAATAACCCCTGTTTCTTTTAAATATTTGATCATTTCATCGAGGGTCATTGGAGATTCGTTATAAACCTCCTCTTTCCAATTTGAAAAGTTCAAATATAATTCCTGTACTTTTTCAGGGTATTTGGATGATAAATCAAACTGTTCAGCTGTATCTGTATCGAGCCTGAATAATTGCAGCTCTTTATCGCTTCTATCCCTCAACAGTTTCCAGCTTCCCTGTCTGACAGCTTCCCTTCGAACGTTAAAATGGTTCATGTACACACCGGCGGGTTTTTCCCAGAACACCATTCTGTCCGGCAGGTTGCCATGCTTAAGCAATACACTGGTAAAATCGATTCCATCAAGTTTCAGATATTCCCTTTCAAATAAAACATATTCCAGGAGATGTTCTAAAAAAATGTTAATCTGTTATAATATGAGATGATTCCTTGAAGATTGTACTGTATGTAAATCCAAAGTCTCGATGATACATGAGTGAATATTTTTCTGTATAATTTAATCAGTACAATCCAGGTAACAATCGCTCTCATATTAGATTATATCTTTTCTTCGAATTTGAGCTTAAATATAGAAAATAACAATTCATTTTGAATTTTAAGGTTTAATTAAAAAATCTCAAAAAATGAAAAAACAACTTTTCTTTTGTTGCCTTCTGATATTTTCGGTTGGCATTTTAAATTCTTCAGCACAGGAAACTAACGACTGGAGAAACATTGAAGAGGGGACAATCATTCCTACTCCGGGCATGAAATATGCAGATCAACCTTATGTTATAAAATCTAAGGATGGCACATGGATATGCGCATTAACCGTGGGAACACTTGGTGAAGTTGAAAAAGGATCCAGAAATTTTTCCGCTGTTACACTAAGTAAAGACCAGGGAAAAACCTGGTCACCTTTTACAGAATGCAACAGAGCATATGCAATACCTTTTGAAGCTCAGGATGGCAGGATATATTCACTAACCCCGGGAGCAATTACATGGTCTGATAATGGTTGCCAGACATGGTCGGATCCCGTTAAAATACCCCAGTTTACGGAATTCGGTGGTTGGGGAGTTGGCATGCCCGTGCTGATAAACAAGGAACTAATCTATCCCTGGGCTATGATTGCGTTAAATAGTCCTCCAAGAAAAACAGAAGTATATTTTCTTGAGAGTAAAAATATATACACAGAATCCGACCCTCAAAAAATAAAATGGAATCTGCTCCCGGAAAACGGAAAAGGTTTAAGAGGACCTGAATGGGACAAACCTGAAAGCCGTTCGGAAGAACCTCATATTGTTACTTTGAGTGATGGCTCATTGTATTGTGTGTTTAGGACAGATCAGGGGTATATAGGAAACTCAGTTAGTCGTGACAAGGGAAAAACATGGTCAAAACCCGTTGCCCTTCGATATAGCAATAACGATCGCATAATTAAGCACCCACTTGCATGTCCCAGTTTGTGGAAATGCAGCAATGGCAATTATCTGCTTTTTATTCATAACCACAACGGAAAAGACTATCGCGAAAGAAATCCTGCCTGGATATGCGGTGGAATTGAAAAAGATGGGAAAATCATCTGGTCCGAACCGGAAATACTGTTATATAGTGATGATCTTACCTACCATTCGGGTCGGTTGAGTTATCCGGGATTTCTGGAAGACAAAGGCCAGTATTACCTGTTTGAAACACAGAAAACCCTTGCACGGGTGCACCAATTGGACGCATCTTTACTGGAAGGCACCTGGAATCAGACAACTAATAAAACCCTTACCAGAGATGGATTGCAGTTTGAAATGACATCCGGAGACATAAAAGCCGGTAAAGAAATCAAACTCCCTGAATTTAAGCAATTTATAAATGGCGGGAATAATACTGACTACAGAACCGGAATTACATTAGAATTCTGGATTCGGTTTAATTCGTTTGAACAGGATCGGGTTATTCTGGAGAATTACCTGGAAAGCGGGATTGGAATGGGTATTACGGTTAATGCGAATAACAGCATAAAAGTAAGCTTGAATGATGGGAGAACCGAAAATAGCTGGCTGTCCGACCCTGTTTTGAAAACAGGGGAACTCCAGCATGTGGTGATTGTTGTTGACGGAGGTCCAAAAACCATATCATACATCGTTAATGGTAAATTTTTAGATGGTGGCGAATACCGGCAATACGGCTGGGGAAGATATAATGCATACCTCCTGAATGTAAAAGGCAGAACAAATACAACCCTGGCTCCCGGGTTTGATGGAGATATTAAAACAATCCGTATTTATGACCGTGCGTTACGCACATCCGAAGTTATCGGGAACTATAGGGCAGGCTGGAAATAACAGGAATTAAAAAACTTATAGTGAGTTTTATGAAAAATATCAAATTCACAATATTAAACCTGTTAGTCCTGGTAATTTTATCCGGATGCAAAAATTCAACCCATAAATCTGGATTTTCAGATTCCGGGAAAGATTATTATGTTGCAGCTTATATCTGGCCTTCATGCCATGATGAACCCATGAGCCGCGAGGTTTTATGGGGTGAAGGAATTGGAGAATGGGAGATGATAAAGAAGGGTACCCCGCGTTTTGATGGACACTATCAACCCCGTGTACCTTTATGGGGATATGTTATGGATGATGATCCGGTAGCAGTGGAGAAAAAAATTAAAGCGGCAACAGATCATGGAATAAATGTATTCATTTATGACTGGTACTGGTATGACGGGAAACCTTTCCTTGAGGAAGCTCTTGATGAAGGATTCCTGAAGGCCAGGAATAAAGATAAAATGGATTTTTACATTTTGTGGGCAAACATGGATATTCCCGGTAACTTATTGAACTCATACCGGTATCCCACCGATTCTATCATCTGGACAGGTAAGGTAGACTGGAATAACTTCAAAAAAATAGTTGACAGGGTGATAAACAAATACTTCAGCCAGCCAAATTATTTCAGGATCAATAATGAACCTGTGTTTTCAATTATCATATTAGACAAGCTTGTAGAAAGCTTCGGAAGTCTTGAGGAAACCAGAAAAGCCCTGGATTATTTCAGGAATGAAGTCAAAAAAGCCGGCTTTCCGGGTCTGCATATCCAGCTGATAGGACATGGAGGGAAAGGAACAACTTACCTTATCGGAGAAAAGTATGCGGAAGGCAAAACCATGAATGAAGTTATTTCAGCTCTTGGTATTAATAGTATAACAAAATATAACTGGTCTGACAGGTTGATGGAAGACTATATTAAATGGGCTGAAAGCTCAATGGCAATACAGCGTAAATGGGACTCGATACTGACCATACCCTTTTTCCCAAACGTTTCTATCGGATGGGATAATACTCCACGGTACCCTGAAAAAGGAAAGGAATCAGTAATTCATATAAACAACTCTCCTGAGAGTTTTGCCGCTTATCTGATAAAGGCAAAAGAATATGCCGATGACCATCCGGAACAACCAAAGCTGATAATTATCAATGCATGGAATGAATGGATTGAGGGCAGTTATCTTGAACCTGACATGCGCTGGGGTTATGGTTATCTGGAGGCGGTTAAGGAGGTTATGAGTGGTAAGTATGATAGTTATTCTGAAAAATAATTATAAAGTGTAAAATAGGCCTGCATTGCCTGAATTAACACGTGGCGGTTTTTCAATTGATTTCTGGATCAAATTAGATCATCTGAGTCTGGGACAGGTTATCCTGGATGCCCGTGATGAGAAGGGAAAGGGAATTGTACTGGAAACCACGGGACGCTCAACTGTTAATCTTACAATGAATGATGGCGAACATAAGGTATCATGGGATTCTGATCCGGGAACCCAGCCGGGATCACTGGTCGCAGGTGAATGGCAACATGTTGCAGTTATTATCGACTGAGGGCCGAAGATTATCAGCTTTGTGGTGAACGGATATTTCTGTGATGGCGGAGCTGTCCGGGACTATGGATATGAGAGGTTTGACAAGGGTTTTAAGGACATAAATGGCGCAAAACAAGCAAAGATATCAAATACCATCTCCGGACAAATTAAACAATTAAGGATTTATAACCGTGCTATTCTGACAACTGAAGCTATTGGAAATTACAGGTATGGGGTTAAAAATTAAAAGTGTAGAGGGGCAATGATTCAAAGAATAATTACGCCTCATTTACAACGACAACACGATATTAACCAGGCGTAGTCAAGAGAATACGCTAATCTGTCAAAGTAAAATTACAATTAAAATAGATAGAACATGAAAACATTTAACTCATTTTTTTATGGAAAATCAGCTTTACAGATACCTCTAATAATGTTTTTTGTAATCAATCTAATTCAATTCTCATGTAAAGAACCATTTAAAATAAATAATAGCACCAGGCCGTCGAAACCTCTCCTGAGATATTTAGTTCCGCTTGAAGATCGTGATATTTACCTGGACGAAATGGTTAAACAATGCCGTTCAATGGGCATTGATGAAGTATTACAGTTTACGATGTTATCAAATGGTGAATATGGCGGGGATGCTTTTTATGATGGTGAAGCGTTTGAAAAACGGATGGAACATTTCCGTTATTGCGCCGATCGCATACGCAAAGAAGGTTTGACCCTAAGCATTAATGCATTTCATACCCTAGGGCATATCCGGGTCCCGGAGGAAGTAGTTCAACACTTTGGCTTTGAGCGCCAGCTTACGAGGGAAGGCAATCCAAACCTTCACCCTGTCTTGGATCCCAGAAGTCCAGAACTCAGGGAGCACCTTGCAATGATCTATTCAGCATATGCTTCACTAAAACCCCACCGTCTTTTCGTGGATGATGATTATGGTGTTCCATTGGCAGCCAGCTTCCACGAAGGCAGGGTGCAGGAATTTGCACGTATTGTGGGGTGCGATTCGACCCGCGAAGCAGTGGCAGATTTAGTTTACAGCGATAACCCGGAAACTGCAGCAAAAATGCAGAATATCATGGTAGAACTGGTTAACCGTGACCTGGAAGACCTGGCAAAGATCATCGAGATGGCTGTTCATAAAGTATCCCCCGAAACCAAAATCGGTGTGATGTTCCCCGTTTCCATTAAGAATGATGTTGCCCGTATTGCAAGGGCATTGGCCGGGGTGCACGTGCCTTTTGTACGCCCCCAGATGCCAATATACCGTGAAGACATCCCTGTGGCCAGCTATCCGCAAGTATTCTGGATTATCCCCTTCTGGCAGAGCCAACTGGGAGAGAATTATGAGCTCTTTCCTGAAATCGAGAATTTCCCCTATACCAACTTTTCAAAATCCCCGGAAGCTACCTACGCACAGATTGCCAGCGTTTTTGGCAGGGGGATTGGATCACCTGCCTATAACCTGGAGAACTTCAGGAACCAGCGAACAATTGAATTACTTTCTGAACGGAAAGCCCAGATTATAAAGGTTACAGATCTTCTAGCAGCAAAGTCGCGTCCCTCAGGACTCGGCGTCTGGAATATGCCTGCCTGTAATCTTGAATTACTGGGACTACCTTTTAAGGCAGTCAGTGAACCCGGGGATGCCGATATTTTTCTTGGGAGCGGTATAGCTGGTCTTACAGATTCGCAGTTGGAAGGATTGGTTATGAAAGGAGCAATATTCGACATGGATGCAATGAGAGTGCTGAAACAAAGAGGATTCCTGCAGAAAATGGGAGTAGATGAACTTACCCAATCGGACCGGAATAGCATCATAAATATTGATTTTAACCAGGAGGGCAGGCCCGACGACATGAACTGGAATATCTACTATTGGCTGCGAAACCTTCCCGACCATGCCTGGCCAATGGAATTCAAAGCTCAGGGTGAAACCCGGCTTTACTCCTGTATTAATCATGCCAGTGAAATTACAACACCTTACGCAGTAAAATGGGCCGGCCCTAACGGTCAGCACTTCGGGTTTATCAATTTCTCATATAACAGCTGGCCTGTTTATGCCTGGCTTCATACATGGATGCCCGGTATTATGAGTGAGCTGGCATCCTGGGTAAGTGATGAAGCTGTCAACGTTACGATTAAGGACAACCCGAGAATTGCCGTGGAAATGTGTGAAATTGAAGGAGAAAAAGTGTTGTTGACACTTATTAACTATAGCACAGGTGGTTACGATGATGTTAAACTTTACCTATCAGATAAGTTATCCGATATTAATTGGAGCGAAATTACGGAGGAGGGAAAAGAAATATCTTGTAATGTCATAAAAACTGACTCAGAATATATGATGAAATCAGGCAGTAAAATACACTCTCTGGGAGTAAAGTTTTTTGTTGGACAATACCCTGACACCTCGGTTCTCCGGAGATTGAAATAATTCTTTTTATTTATTATCTTTAAACGCAAGTACATTTTAAGCAATTATCCTTCTGTTATATATAATAAATAGAGACCATTAAAATATGAACTTTAAGGTTTTATTCAGGCAACTGGGAAGATCAGGTTTTTTATCATCGGTTAGGTTTCTCAGTCTTTTAATCGGTTTTGTGATTACGATTGTTATAATTGTCTGGGTCAGCTATGAACTCAGCTACGACCGATTCTGGGAAAGCAGGGACAGGATTTACCGCGTAGCCCTGGAACAATACCAGAACGGCGAACTACAATTAAATATGGCAACTAATTACCGGGGCGTAACCGACCTCATGCTCGAAGAAATGCCCGAAGTAGAGGGCCGGGTCCGGCTTCACCGCGATATGATAACAGTGTTCACTCCTGATGCCCAGATTCAGGATGTAAAAATGTTTTATGCAGATACATGCGTTTTTAATGTTCTTAAAAGAAAAATTCTTGCCAGGGAATCTTCAGCACTATTCCCGGATTTAAGATCTGTCGTGATTTCAGAATCCCTTTCCAGAAAAATTTTTGGGGATAAAAACCCGATTGGGCGATCCCTTAGATTAAACGAGGGCTGGGAATTTTATGTCAGTGCGATTTTCGAAGATATCCCGGCTAACAGTCATATGGATTTCGACCTTCTTATGACGGTCCCATCTCTTCGTTATTACCTCGCAAATTTCAATAACCTTACCAGTAACCTGGATAAAGATAAACCTTTTGAATATTTTGAACCGGGACCCTATGATAAGCGATCATGGGGAAAATGGTACGGGTACGACTATATCCTTGTAAAAGAAGGAACTGACATAAATGAATTGAGATTAAAAGCCGATTCACTGATCAGACCAGAAATACTACCCTCCACGATGAATTCAGTTAAAATAAACCTGATAATACAGCCCATAACTGATATTCATCTGCATTCGAATCTTTCAGAAGAAATGAAAATCAATGGGAGCATTTTCAAGGTTTATACTTTGATGCTGGTTGCGCTGATTGTAATGATCATAAGTATTGTTAACTTTATTAACCTGTCGGTGATCGATTTTTATGATCAGGGCTTTAATTCTGCCGTAAGGATGATCCATGGTGCAGATGTTTCAGACCTGTTAAAATTCAGATTTTATCAAGAATTATTTATAAGTGTGATGGCAGGGATCTTCTCATTTATAATCGGGTTTTACGCACTAAAAGAATTTGTTCCTGGTTCTGTTCCCGGACTGTCCTCATTTATAATGATATCTGGAATTGTATTACTGAGTGCACTTCTGACATTGATTCTGCCGCTATGGTATTTAAAGACAAACAGCCTCCGAAATATGCTTCATAAAAAAAATATTTCTGGTACCGGAGGAGTAATTACACGTAAGTTACTGGTAACCATTCAATTCGCTATATCAATCTTTCTGATTGCAGGAACTATTGTAATTTTTTTCCAGCTCCGCTATATTCAAAAGAAAGACCCGGGATTTGTGCCTGTATCAATAATCTATTCCTATAGCCCGATGACAATGAACATGCGGCCTGACATAGAAGAGAAACTGCGGGTATTCCGCGGAAGGATGGCTGAAATTGCAGGTATACAAGGTTTTTGCACCTCTTCTTCAGTACCGGGAAAGGATTTCCTTATGCATTCTGAGAATGTAGCCCGTGCAGGGGATGAACCGGATAAGCAAACCTATTTCCAGATCCTGAATGTGGACGAGGAATATCTTAATACCTACAAGTTGAATCTTATTGCCGGCCGTAACTTCACTGAAAGCTATCAATACCCGGGTGATGAAGTTATTCTGAACCAGCTTGCTGCAAGAAAAATCGGATTTATGAATCCGGATGACGCCATAGGTGAAATTATAAAAGTTGACAATAAGAATTATACAATATTCGGAGTAGTCAGAGATTTTCATCACATGTCGCTTAAACAGGAACTTACACCTGTAATTATCTTTAAGAGTCTGAAATGGAGATATGCTGTAGGTTATTATTCATTCAAGATAGCGCCGGAAAATATCCAGGGGGCAATACCCATGATAGAGAAAGCCTGGACAGAGACCTATCCGGGCGAACGGTTTTTGTACAAATACCTGGAAGATAATTACCGTGAACAGTATGCGGCTGAACAGAATTTTGGAAAATCACTTTCCCTTGGATCATTTATGGCTATTCTCATTTCATGTCTGGGACTGTTCGGTTTTGCCCGTTATTCTGCTGCAAAAAGAATAAAAGAAATCGGTGTGCGAAAAACTTTTGGAGCAAGCAGGAATGATATCCTGATACTGTTTAACAAAGAGACTTTACAAATGGTTGGGGCAGCCGCAATTTTTGGCTTGCCACTTTCCTGGTTTCTCGCGAATAAATGGCTACAGAATTTTGCCTACCGGATAAACGCCTCCCTGTGGATGTTTGCTGCTGCACTGGCATTAACTGCATTTATTGCGATTTTGGTTACTTTTTACATTTCCTGGAAATCCTCTCTTCGGAATCCTAATGATTCCCTGAAGTATGAATAATTTTACAGATATCTCAACGTATTAAATATATCCATTATGAAGAAACTGGTTTTTCAACTGCTGCTACCCATATTATTTCTCGCTTCGGCAAAAAGCCAGGACAGAACTCTTTTCTTTTCAGAGTATATTGCAAACGGATATACCAGTGCACTTGAGATCTATAATCCCACCGCCGATACAGTCGAATTGGAAACTTATTCAATAATACGGAACGGCGCTTATCGTTTTGATTTTCCCGGCGGTGTAATTTTACCTTACTCCACCTGGGTTGGATGCAGGAACGAACCCTCAAATCCTCCTGACTGGGAGGTTCTTGCCAAGGCGGATACATCGTGGCCCGCTTTAGGGAGTATATGGTATTTAAGCAATTCCGCCCTGATACAGTTGTTAAAAGAAGGACAGGTTATTGACGCAATTAACGGGGATCCGCGAATTGCAGAAGTTGCAGGTGTCACAGGTGCACTTGATTTGCATACTCTTATCCGTAAGCCTTCAGTATTCAAAGGTGATACGATCTGGGCTCACTCAAGAGGAACAAATACCGATGACTCCCAATGGATTGTCAGCGCTGTTACTTACGATAATATAGGTCAACATTCTATTGACTTAGGTGGTGTTCCATGGCTTAATGTCAGATATGAAGGAAAGAGTCTTAACTCAGGATCCTCCATGATTGATTACCGTTCAATTGAAATTAACCAGAACCTTGTAAAAGAATTTGTGCTTGAAAACAAAGATAATACAAGCAGTCATCTTTTCAGGATTGAAAGTTCAGATGAATGGTTTACATTATCTGATACAAGCCTAAGTATCGAACCAGACGGAAAGGATACCTTACGAATTACGTTTTCTCCGGTTGAGACACTTCTCAGAACATCACTCATAAAAATTACCGGCACAGACGATATTGATAGTTTATTCTCATTCAGTGTTAAAGGTTCCGGTACAGTATTCAACGCCCGGGATACCATCCGATTCTATGTCTCACCATCGGGAATGGACACAAATTCAGGAAAAATTCCGGGAGAGCCTCTAAAAACTATACAGGCAGCGCTGAATAAGGTTATAGTCCTTAACAGGCCGGATCAGATGCAGTTACCTTCATTTCCTGCACCAACCACAAATCCCATACTTGGCACTCCCGATAATTACAGGGAAATTATTCTCGGAAACCTTTCAAACCTGGAAAACAGGGTTGAAATACATCTGTTACCAGGATGGCATTTTCTCGACTCCCGCATAGCTGTAGATAATTCGGTAGGTGGAAATGTTCATTTTATCGGCGACTGGACCGGAGATGCCGCTTCAGAGATCAAGGCAGGATTTGAAAATAATATCGATGATCCATTGTGGATGGATCTGCCAGTGGACAAAATGCCGGTCGTGAGTGGCGGACGACAGATAACCGGCTGGAGAGATACGACAGTGAACGGCAAAACCGCATGGGTCGCAAATATTCCGGAGGTTGCTTCCGGAAACTGGTATTTCAAACAATTGTTCGTGAACGGGAAAAGAGCCATGAGATCCCGGTTCCCAAAGACGGGAACCTTCCGGATAACCGAAATCCTGCCTACAACTACGGGTGTTATCAATAACAATACTGACCGGGTTAGAGTAAGATCAAAAGACTTTCAAAACTGGAAAAATCTTGCTGATGTCGAGATGGTTCACACACATCGCTGGCTTGACGAACGAATGCCGGTTAGAAGTATTGATGTTGCCAACAGTATTATTACTTTGAAATATGTAACAAGTCATGAAATGGTTGGAAGTCATGCAGCTCATGGCGCCGGACTTTCAGCATATTTCTGGGATCATGTGTTTGAGACTTTGAGCGAACCGGGCGAATGGTATCTCGACCGTCCCTCGGGAAAGCTCTATTATATTCCAAATCCCGGCGAATTAAAGGAAAATACGGAGGTAATTGCACCCAAACTTCTGAATCTTTTCCGAATTTATGGAAGCGGGAGCAACAATAAATTTATCTGGGATGTATCCTTTGAAAAAATCGGGTTCATGCATACTGAATCTGTGATCGCTGCACATATCGGAACCGGTAACAACACTACCTATGGAGAAGGCGCCCTTTCCTTTGAAGATGCAAGGGTTCCTGTTGTAAAGGCATGTTATTTCGGTCATATGGGGGATGTCTGCATCGAGTTCGAAAGCGGTACCATGGGAGGTGAAATATCGTCCAATATTTTCAGGGATCTCGGATCCGGGGCCACAGGAGTGTATGGGATAACAACTGCTACTAATTATTATAAAAAGACAGGTTATCATCATCTTCATGATAATGATATCATGGGATACGGTCGCTTTTATTTCGGGGAGGTAGCCATGCGGCATGTTAACACTGTACACATGGTAATTGAACACAATTATATCAGGGAAGGATTCTTTAATGCAATCACATGTAATGCTGACCCGAATACTGTTTATTCATACGGGTATAAGAATGTTATAAGGCAAAACAAGATCCATGACCTCGGACATGGTGTGTTAAGCGATATGGGAGCCATTTATACCTCCGGATACCAACCTTACTCCTTCATTGAAAATAACCTGATTTATAATATCGAGGGACGCGATTATAACGGCGATGCCATTTACCTTGACGATAACACGGCCCATTTTACAATACGGAATAATATTCTTTATAATTCAAACGAGGATGTATTTGAAGAAAAAAGTCATTATAACCTCATTGAAAACAACATTATTGCTTTTGGCACACGTTCGGCATTATACAGTCATGAAAGCAGCCTTCCGACTTCTGAAGATGTACTTGGATTAGGTATTAAACCAACAAAGTTTAATCATAATATTGTTTTACAGAACGGGGCAAGAAGCTTTTATAACGGTCCTGATACCGGCCCGAATATCCAGTTACAGTACACTGGTGACAAGAATCTTTTCTGGGATTATTCTCTACCCGACCAGGAAATGAACGAAGACCAGAGCTTTTTGCAGTGGAAAGCAACTTCAGGAGATGACGTAAACTCAGTTGTTGCGGATCCGGGTTTTGTCGATCCGTTAAATGGTGATTTCAGATTCAAAGGTGAATCGCCTGCAATAGCAATTGGATTTATTGAAATCGATATGTTGCAGGTTGGAACCAGGAAGTCCGTGTGGCTTAACGATGCAGCTGTCTGGATTAATTATCCCACGAAACCCGCTAAACAGGATTTCCTTCCATCCGATATTCCCGGAATCCATTTGTGGTTAACGGCAAAGGATTTAAATGGGGAAAAGGTTTCAGCCTGGGAAGATCGTACTCCAAACAGGTTCTCTTTTTACCAGTTTGATGAGGATTTGAAACCATCTGTCAACCAGGCTGGATTAAACGGAAATCCAACAGTTCATTTTGAAGGTGAACAGTGGATGTCCACAAGTCACAAAAGTCTCGAGATATCAGGTTCTCTCGCCCTTTTCGAAACGGAAGACTTTACCATTTTTACGGTTCATAAAAGTTCTGGAAACCAGGCAGTGTTCTGCAAAGGAAATTCAGGAGGCAATGGAACTTTGAGCATTGGTGAAAACCAGAACCAGTTGAAGTGGTCTAATTCAGCTTCAATCGGAAAACCCGGGGATGATTTCAAAGTAAGGACCTACTCACGAAATACCGGACAAATCAAATATTTTGAAAACGAAATTTTAAGAGATTCCACAAGCCTACCAGGACCAACCAATTTCTTTGAATACTGGGTTCAAAGTTACCTGGGGAAAACTGGTGCATCCGCAACAGGTGAGCTTTCAGGTGATATTGCTGAGATCATCATGTACAGGGGCAAAATGAGCAGTGCAGACCGGATCCGGATTGAAGAATATCTCTTTTCCGAATGGGGATTTGAAAAACCTGATGGCGTTTCCAGCCTGGATGGATTAAGCACTGACATTGGAACACTTGCTCCTTCGTTCTCGTCGGATGTGCTGAATTACGCCCTTGAAATCCCATATAATACTGCAAATCTGAATGTTACTGCAACCAAGACCGATCTGCTTTCAACTGTTGTTGGTGACGGAAGTTTAGCTGTTTCAAAAGATACAACATTAACTATTGTCGTAACTTCTGCAGATGAGACTTCGACAACAACATATTCTATCGCAGTCGAATTTCTTTTGTCTGATATATCCAGCCTGGACGGATTGAGTGTTAACCTGGGTACACTTGAGCCGGACTTTTCACCGGGTGTACTTGATTACAATCTTTTACTACCATTTGGTACGACAGGCATAACACTAACTGCGATAAAAACCGATCCCTTATCAACGGTAAGTGGTGACGGGCTTATACCGTTATCTGGTAACACAAGCATAGACATCATTGTTACCGCACAGGACGGAGTCTCCACAACT
Organism: uncultured Chitinophaga sp.; assembly: GCA_964404825.1. Lineage (GTDB taxonomy): Bacteria > Bacteroidota > Bacteroidia > Bacteroidales > JACJXF01. Next base: position 445 of record CAYOLQ010000085.1, on the reverse strand, counting down.
ACCTATACCATCAGTGTTGAAATAGCAACGATTGTGATAGATACTGATGTAAACTTATTCAGAATTTATCCAAATCCTGTAAGCACTGAGCTTACGATCCAATTAAACCCGGGCGAAACAGGTGCGCATATAAAACTGATGAATATGATGGGAGAGATTGTATCTGAGAAATATGAAAATTCTTCAATCATAAATCTAAAAACAAGCAATCTGTCTGAGGGGATATACTTTTTAATAATAAGAACAAACAACTATTCCCTCAGACAAAAGATTGTTAAACAATAAAGTTGAGTAATTAATTAAAAAGACGTAATGGTTTCAATTGAAATACTGGATTTCACCCTTATTATAACAGGTCGAAAAGATAGGTTGAGCCAGCTTTAAGATCCAGTTTGTGGTTTTCCGCTTTGGCAGAGGAAATGTCGCCCGGGGGTATTTGCCTCAA
>CAYOLQ010000084.1:0-15391 GCA_964404825.1 uncultured Chitinophaga sp. | reverse complement strand
TTCCGGAGCCACATTCATACCATTGCTTCCGTGCCTGAATATGAGATCCCGGGTAGAAGCTAACTGACAAACATATTGAGAAGAGCTTCCATAATTGGTGTAAAGAAGTTCAACGATAACCCCGCTGGTATTACCATCAACAACTTTAAAAACAGGCTGAGATCCGGTATTAAAATTCATCATTTTCACGCCGATACCCATTATTCTTTCAACGTTGTTCCGAAGGAATACAGTGGAAGTAACATCCCCACCCTGTATGTAAATAGTTTTTTTACCTTCATCAATGGCTTGCTGAAGCAATGTAGTGATATTGCCTGTTGCCGGCAAAACAGCCCAGTCGTCACTTGTTGCAGGGTACTGAAACTCCGGACTTTCTGCAGGAGTCAGGCTCAGACTCGTGTCTTTTCCTTCTGTCGGCCAGTTAGATAATGGATCTTCGGAACTGTAATGAGCGATATTTGGCCCGATGGCATCTCCCTTTATACTTGTGGAAGCAATTGCCTTTGAAAAGCCGGTGGTTTGAATGCTTCTTGCCAGAAGAACACCTGAATTAGAAATAGCCTCGGCACCACTACCCTGAATTTCAGATTCCAGAATAACCATATGCCCTGCAGCCTGATTTAATAAGCCGGCCTCACAATCGGTTACCTTTATTTTACGCAGACTGCATGTATTTCCTGCATTTCTGATAGCCGTGTTACAATTTCTGATAGTAACATGTTCCAGAACGGTATGATTTTGAGCATCCCCGATCAGAATTCCTTCCGTGAATCCATTAACCTCAAGATACCTTCCGTTTCCAGGTCCAAACCAGTAATCGCTGAACTGAATACCACGAAGAGGCCGGTGGTTAACAGGGTCGCTGGCTTTCACAGTAAAATCCTTGATTGCACCACTATTGGATGTGTGAAAATTTAATCCTATGGCGCCAGGATTGTTTTCTCCAATTTCAAGAGTAAGGTGATAAATATAATTATGCATATTTTGCTCACCCTGCTGGTTTGGCGCACGTGTATGGAGAAGTACTTTAGGATTAGCGGGATCTCCAAATCCGGCACTTCCCGGGGCGAGTTTTATTATTGTTGAGGATCTTTTCTCCCCCATTATGGTTACGCGTTTCATTCCATCAGAAAACCTTATCTGATTTTTTACAAGATATGTTCCCGATGGGATATACAGACTTCTTTGTCCCGAAGCGACCCAGTTAAGAAAAGCCTGAGTATCGTCAGTTACTCCATCTCCAACTGCACCGTAATCGGTCTTTATGTTTTTCATTATGGAGTTAGGAGGCATTACAAAATGGGGCTCAAACCCATTAATGGCTTCAAAATTGGTTTGTCCGAAAACATTACCAGAGATCATTAGCACAATCGGAACTATCCATTTTATAAGTAATGTTAATTTTTTCATTTTGAAGTAGTTTTATAAGTAAGGATCATGTAATGGCATAAAAGCGCACAATTTTCAATGGCTAAATGTCTGTATTTTTATGAACCCTTCCATTGCAGCTCGTTCCAATTTTAACCTCTTATGTTGCAGCAATTGAAATTGAATTTGACAGATATATTTTTTACCCTATATTCACATCTGCCGGTAAAAACGCTTTTTCAATAAATTCCATAATTCAAAAACTATATTTGAATGGTAAAATTCTTTCAATATCTTTTTTCTCTTTTTGTAGTTGGACTTTTTATGATTTCCGGTTGCAGCCCCGAAGAAGTGGGTAAAGCATCATTATCCGACACTGGCAGGTTGGCCGATTCTATTCTTGCTAATATCTCAGAACCAGTTATTCCTGATTATTTTGTAAACATTCAAGATCTCGCGGGGATTAAAGATACCACCAGTGACTACCGGAAAGATATTGAAGAGGCAATTAAATTATGCAGTAGTCGGGGTGGTGGTAAAATAATATTTCCTGCAGGAAAATATATGGTAAGGGGACCGATTCACCTGGAATCAAATATTGAACTTTATCTGGATGAGGATGCGGAAATCATTTTCGGGGGAGATTACAGCAATTACCTTCCAGCCGTTAAAACAAGATGGGAAGGAATAATTCTCTACAATTATTCTCCCTTTATTTATGCAATAAACAAAGAGAATATCGCTATAACCGGAAAAGGTACCATTAACGGGAATTCCCTTAATACATGGAATACGTGGGTATACTTGCAAACAGATGGACAGGAAAGAGCAAGAAAAATGAATCATTTAGGTGTGCCGGTGGAGGAAAGAATTTTTGGGGAAGGTGACTTTCTTCGCACCTGCCTGATAGAGTTTTACGAGTGTAAAAATATCCTGATTGATGGTGTAAAAATAACCGACTCTCCATTCTGGTGCATCCATCCGGTATTTTCGAAAAATATAATTGTCCGAAATGTAAGGTTTTCTGCAAATAACCATAATAACGACGGAATCGACCCTGATTCAAGTGAGGATATTCTAATCGACAGCGTGATATTTGATAACCGTGATGATAATATTGCTATTAAATCGGGACGCGACAGGGAAGGAAGAGAACTAGGAATCCCGAGCCGGAATATACTTATCAGAAATTGTTTTTTTAAAGGCCATAATGCTTTTTGCATAGGTAGTGAAATGTCTGGTGATGTATACAACGTGATTGTCGAAAATTGCTCTTATGCAGGTAGTGTCAGAGCGGGTTTTTATCTCAAATCGAATGAAGACAGGGGTGGTAAGATATACAGAATCCGTGCGGATAATCTGGAATTCGACAGTTGCCGGTATGTGATTGAAATGGATACAGATTATAAAAATGAAGGTAACGGACACCCGGCTGTATTTTACGATATTAAAGTTGAGAATCTGAAAGCAAACTATGCAGGCGATCATGGAATATCAATTGTTGGCATTAAAGAAAAGCCCCTTCATGATATTCTGATAGGAAATGTTATAATTCAAAAAGCAAATGCTGGCTTTAAAGCAGAGAATTTCTATTCACTAAACCTGGAAAAGGTATTTATTAACGGTCAGATTGTTGAATCCCGTTGATCGGATTCTTCATGCCGTGTAAAGTAAAGGAAAATTGCTGAATGATTTCAGGCAAGCTTAAACCTGACCATCACTACTCCCGGCAATTCCATTAATAAATCCAGATAGTAATTCCCCTTTTCCTTAAAAATAGCAGGTTTATCAGAAGAAACTTTAAGTCTGTCGTTCTTTTTCAACTGTAGCAATTCTTCCCTGTCTGGATAAACAGGACTTCCCATGCCGTGCCAGGTATTCAGAATGTTGTTTTCAGCTGAATCAATCCGGTAACATTCCATAACTGCGTTCTCCATTTCCCCGGGCAACAGGCATTCCACCTTTACTTTATCCGGGGTATTGCCAAGTTTGAAGTTAATATCAAAGGCATAAAACAGCAGGTCAATTTCTATTTCACTGCGGCTGATAAAGGCGCCCAAACGTTCATCCGTATTTTCAGAAGTAATTTCAACTTTTTCAGTTCCCATCATTCCAAGCAACTGGTGTGCCAGCCAGGCTGGTTTCCGCAAGCCATCGAGACTCATCATACCATAATTTCCGTGAAAAGCCTCTCGCCCAAAACCAATCTGGTCGTAGATATCAGACAGACACCAGTAAGCGAAATAGTCACCTAATTGTGAAACTTCAGCCATTGTTTTAATAACAAAAGCCGCTTCGTTAGGTGTTTCTCTTTCCCAGCGGTGAGGATACCATGAAAGACCCCATTCATTCCAATGAATTTCTCCCTTGAAATTATTTTTCAATAGCAGGTCGTATGTGCCTTTGACCACCCCACTTGTGAAGTTAGGTGAGTTGTTTTCCCGGTCCTTATCCGGTCCATTGAAGGGAGAGAGCGGTTTTGAGGCGCTGTCGTTGTTGTAGCAGTGTCCGATGATATAATCCGGCGGACATGAATTCCGATCCGAGTATTCAAGAAATTCACCTATAAATTCGGCTCTGGCAGTTGATGGTCCGCCGATTTTCAATTCAGGATCAAATTTTTTCAGCTGGTCGAAAGTTCTGCGGTACATATCAAAATATGCATCCATTCCTCCTGTCCAGAAACTATCAAGATTCGGCTCGTTCCAGACTTCGTAATACCATTGGCGCATGTTTTCCCTTCCATACCTCGACTCCATATTCAAAAGGAGATCGTTGATCAAGTTTTCCCAGGCAGTAATGTCGGCCGGAGGGGTAATATTGCTGTTTTCAAAGACAGTTTTCGAACCTGATGCCATACCGGAAGGAGTGAAACAGGTTGTTACCATTGGGCAGAAGCTATTATCGTTCAGAAAATCGAAAATACCGTTAACATTCCGCCAGTTAATTCTTTTTTGCTTTTTGTCAGAAGACCTGAAATTCTGAGGATCGCGGCCATAAACCCTGAGATGATCATCGAACATACCAACTGCCCTTACATGCTTTATCTTTAACTCATCTCTCGCAGAAATTAGTTGATTTTGCATATCAGCCCGCTCAATCCATCTCATCTGGTCAATATTTCCCAACCCTTCCCAGGTATGTTTCAGGATGGATCCACTGGTTTTCCACTTGGGTAAGAAGCGTGTTGTTTTATTCATATTGAAAGTAAAATTACTGTGTAACGGCACTCCGAGAATTATTGGTACTCCTGCTATTGTTGTTTTCTTCACCCATTCTCGCCTTTTCATGTTTGAGGGATTAGTATTGATGATTTTTTAAAGCTTCCGGATGTTACATTTATTATTTGAAATAGGAATGCAAAGCTTATTCTCAATTTATTGTCTTTCAATAGTCTTTTCCACAAATTTGGATGCCTTTGGGACATCAAAATCCATTGAATCAGCCTCACTGTATGGTTCGAGGTACCATTTTTCCATAAAGCTTGCAGACTCTCCCTTCTTGAGTTTTGCTATTGGAAAGATTGGTTCCATTTCTGCAAAGATTTTTTTATTGGTATAAAAAATTGCAGTCTGACCATAATGTTCAGCATATTCCTTTTCAGGCTGGTATCCATAGCTCTTGATAAAAAGCAGTCCACTGTAACCATAAGCCATCCACCCTGCCTGAGAGTCAGTACCATATTTCTGATTTTCTGCTTCTGAAGGAATCAGAGTAAAAAATCCATTTTCTAATTTAACCCCCTTATCGTCAGGATCATTGTTAAAAGTTACCGGATCTCCCCAGATATACCGCCCCCATTGGCCGGACATTTTGCTTTTCGGGTTAAGCGGTATAAACAGCTTGCCACCGAGCCTTACAAGGGTTCGTCCCCAGACAAAATATTCAGTCTCTGCCGGAGAGATGTTTTCCATTTTATGTAATATGGTAAGTTGAGAGTTTTTTGGATCCAAGCTGAAAGTACGTGTAGATAAAATGCCCAGATCATGATCGGGCTGACTTGTCAGCTGAACACTGAAATCATCATTTATATCGGCCTTCCAAGGCCCCATGTATGTAAGTGCATGCTTATCTCTGGTAATTAATTCCTGGCCATAGTCAAACCGGCCTCCATCCGGATCAAATCCCTGACTCAGGTAATCTGCCAGAAGTTTTCCATCCTGACGATTGTTTTCGTAAATAACATTTATCCCATTTCGCTCATAAACCATGATTCTTCCGCCGGCTGAAGCGTTTATTACAACTCTGGTGCTATCATTTGTTATCAGATAACAATCATTCCAGCCGCGATAGTTTATTTTTTTAACGGCTCCTTCAACATTGTGCATATTTACCATAATATAAAACAAGATTAAAAAAGGAATTGCTCTTTTCATTTTTTGACTTATTTTGACTTTTCGACTAACTCTACTTCCAATTTAGAATATTCCGGTACGAAGATAATATCTTTCACAATGGATTTCAGGCTATAAATGTTTCATTTACATGCACAAATGTTTCATTTCGAAATTTTGAATCTCTTTCAAAACACTTATTCTTGTTTAATTATTTGAAGGATTTAGGATTTGAACATAAATTCTATCAAACAATCCAATCTTGAACTTTGCAGATAAGGCTATATTTTATGGAATTGTAACAGGAGAGAATTAATTTGGAACATTCAAGAAAAACCAGCTGTTAAAAAACTATCTATTTTTAGATGTTCAGAAATTTCAGATTTCGAATTCCAATGAATTCCAAATATTGAGGCTCATACCTTATTAACTACAATATATTTTTTACCTGATAAAATGAAAAGCATGATGTCCATTTTAAAGCGGGTTTTCAGCAGAAGGAAACTGCTCACAACTTTAGGGATACTGGTTAGCATCCCACTCCTCTACTCTCAGAAAAGCATTAGCGGAAAAATTACAGATTCAAACTACACACCTTTGGAAGGTGTTGTTGTGAAGTATGGTTCCTTGAATGATTCTGTTATAACTGGTGAAACAGGAACGTTTGAGATTCCCGGAAACGACGCAATTCAACTGTTGATTTTTGAAAAAGAAGGATTTGACTCTCGTCGGATTGAAAGTATTGGAACAAAACCGGTTGCTGTTATTTTAAAAACTTCCATCGAACAGGCGAATGATATATTAATTGGAAATTCATCCTATAACCCTGCTAGTTATAATAATGTTTTCTGTGAAGATCCCCTTGCAACTCTACAGGGCAAGGAAGGGGGTATTAATGTTTCAAATTATTCCGGTGAACCGGGAGGGACATCCTTTATCAATATAAGGGGTCTGAATTCATTGTTCTTTACTCAGGAACCTTTGATTATTGTCGATGGAATACCGGTTCTGAATTCATCTGACATCGTTTATAATGATGTGGAAAGTATAAGCATTGTTAAGGATGCAGCTTCACTTGCCAGATACGGTAGTCGCGGGGCAAATGGGGTTATCCTTGTTACAAGCCGCAAAGGAAATGTTGGTAGAAACTCCATTGTATTTAATTCGAGTTTTGGCGTCAGTTCTGTTCCGGGGTATCTTGAAATGTTGGATGGAAACCAATCCTTTCAGCTCATGAAAGATCTGAACGTACCTTTTGAAGGAACTGCGGATGATAAAAGTGTTTTCTGGGGGACCGGAGATTTTGCATCTGAAACTTTTATTGATGAAAATAATCTTCAGAATATTGACTGGCAGGAAAGAGTGTTCAGTGCCGGTCAGCAGGAAAATTATTCTTTAGGCTTTACCGGGGGTTCTGAAAACAGCAGATTCAGGGTGGCCGGTTCGTATCTGAAAAATGAGGGTATTGTCAAACCTTCCGATTATACCCGGATGAGCATAGCATTTCATCTGGTGCGCAAAGTGAATAAGCGGTTAAATTTATCCACAGGACTGAATTTTGTAAATTCAGAGAAAACACATGTAAATACAAATTCATCCGCAGAGCAGGGGGGTGTAATCCTTTCAGCTCTTGCTACGCCGCCCTTTTTACCCATAATGGGTGAGGGGAATGAATTTTTTATAAATCCTCTTAATCCAACTATAAATAATGTAGATGCAAACAGAAGAGGTGTAAATGATCTGACCAGAAGAAATGCAATCAGGGGATATATAGTTGCAGACTACTCGATAACTAAAAGTCTCGCCTTCGAAGTTTCGGGTTCCTCAAATCTTAGTCTTGACAACCGTAAACTATTCGTTTCAACAAAAGATGTTTATCTGGGAAGAGTTAACACAGCAAAAAAAGGTATCGGTATTTTCAGAAGTACAGAGGATGTACTTTGGGATGGCCGGGGACTTTTCAAATTCAATAAGCAATCTGAAAAGCATAGTGTGAAACTTACGGCAGGAGGAGAACTATCTGGATCAAAAAATGCATGGAATTATGCTAAAATGACCGGTTTTGCAAACGATTTAATCAAGGTTGTACTTAATGCAGATGAATCATATTCTAACCTTAATACAAACAGAGTATATTCTTTAGTGGGATCTGCGAATTACGAGTATGCAAATAAATATTTCGCAGATATCAGCTACAGAACAGATGCGGTTTCCCGATTCTCTGACGGCATCTCTGTTATAAGCGATCCAATAAAACCTGAAGTATGGGAGATTGAAAAAAATAAAAAATGGGGAAGTTCTGAGGGGATTAACCTGGGTTGGAAAATTTCAGAAGAATCTTTTCTGGAAGGTGTATCTGCAATTTCCGCTCTCACACTCAAAGCTTCCTATGGAATTGCAGGAAACGACGGTGGTCATTATACCGGGAGAGTATATCCATACCTCTGGGCAGCCTCTGCTTACAGCTTTAACCCTGATGAAGATTATACCGAGAACCTGTTTCCCGGATTCGGATACAATATGTCTAATTTACAAAATAATTTTTGGGAGAAATCCAGCGAAATAAATTTTGGTGCAGATGTATCATTATTTTCAGACAGACTTAATATGTCAGCAAATTATTTCAGCAGGACTGTCACTGATCTTATTCTGCCTTCATCCGATTCAACATACGCAAATACTGGAGAATTGTCTAAATCCGGCCTGGAATTTTCTCTGAACAGTTCAAACATTGTAAGTAATAAATTCTCCTGGACCACAGGCTTATTTGTGACAAGTCTTTCCAATGAAGTTATAAAAACGGATGCTGCAGATAATTATTTTGAGATTGGTTTTAATGGGGTTTCAAACGTAATTAAGTCGGGAGAATCGGCATTCGCATTCTGGGGGCTTGAAACAGATGGCGTTTTTCAGGATCAGATTGAGGTAGACGATCATGCAGTTCAGGCGGGTGCCGGACCAGGCGACATACGGTATAAGAATAAAAACGGCGATAATGTAATTGATGAATATGACCGTGTGGTTATCGGCAATCCAAATCCGTCAATGATCCTCGGATTACAAAATACATTTACCTATGGAAACTTCGAATTATCTGTATTCCTGACGGGAGTATTTGGACAGGATAAGCTGAATCTGACACGGATGCAAACTGAAAGCCTCGACAAGTGGATCAATCAGAGTGCTGAAGTGTTGAATGGCTCCTCCAATCTGATACCGCGGGCTTTTATCGGTTCAAATAATTCGCTTATTTCAGATCGCTTTATTGAGGACGCATCATATGTCAGATTAAAGAACCTGACCTTAGGTTACACTTTACCCCAAAGTGTTTTGAATGTTGCCGGCATTGAATTCATTAAGATTTATGCAACAGCTCAAAATCTGTTAACCTTAACTGCATATTCCGGATACGATCCTGAAGTTAGTATAACAGGTCCGCTAAACATTGACTATGGTGCGTATCCGAACCCTCGGTATTTTGGCGGAGGAATTTCAGTCGGATTCTAATTAACATATTTGAAAAAATTCAATACCTGCAAAATGAAAAGTAAGCAAACCAGTATCAAAAAGCGGATACTTCTCTTCCTGGGAATTATTTTGTTCTCAGGGACTCACCTCTTTGGTCAGATTATGATTTCCGGAAATATAAGCGATTCAAACTCGCAGCCTCTTATCGGAGTAAATGTTTTGATTAAAGGAACTTTTAAAGGCACAATCAGTGACGCCAGGGGGAATTTTAGTATCTCAGTTCCCGATCAGAATGCTACCCTGGTTTTTACATATGTTGGGTTTCAGCAAAAAGAAATTCAGGTTGGTATTAATCGTTCACTGGCAGTTGTTTTGGAGGAGGAACTTAGAAAAATTGATGAATTAGTTGTAATTGGTTATGGTACACAGAAGAAAATAGATATTTCCGGATCGGTTGCGGTTGTAAGTACCGACGATCTTGAAAATCTGCCGATCAAGTCAGCAGCTGACGCATTAAAAGGCAGGGCTTCCGGTGTTTATGTAAAATCAAATACAGGTCAGCCCGGTGCGACACCTTCAATTCTTGTCCGCGGAAGAAGCTCAATTTCAGCAGGCAACGAACCCCTTTTGGTTGTTGATGGTATTCCGGGTGTAAGCTGGTCGGAAATCGATTTCAACGATGTGGTTTCCTACACCATTCTTAAAGATGCGGCATCGGCATCCATTTACGGAAGTTCAGGAGCAAACGGAGTTATTCTTATAACCACCCGGAGAGGTCAGTCATTGAAAGACAAAATAAGCTTTTCCTATAATTCAGGATGGTCAATGCCACCCTCAAAACTCGATGTTCTCAATTCAGAGCAGGCTTTGGAACTGGTTAAGGAATTAAATGAAAGCGGCAGCGTTACCTCAATGCTTGGCAACCAGTATATTTCATCCATGATGATCGATACAGCCAATTTGTATCATACCGACTGGCAGGATGAAATTTTCCGGGTAGGCAGATCAAATACTTATAACCTGTCTACTTCAGGAGGAAATCAGAACATGACGTATTATATCTCTGGTGCTTATCTGAGTGATAAAGGATATGTAATTCCATCTGAGTATGAGCGTTACAATTTCAGGGCAAACCTCGACTATAAATTTTCTGATCGCCTGAAAATGTCAACCGATTTTACCTTTATGCGGAACTCCTCAAGAACCGTAACAACAGGTGATTATGCATGGAACGGTTCAACCATGCTCATCGCTTTGAATTCGTATCCTTTCCTTCCCGTTTATAATGAAACCGGAGGGTTTTTCATAAATCCTTTCCAGCCAAATGTTGATAGTCCTCCTGCAAGTATTAATGGTAGTTTTGGACGGGGATATGGTACAAACCTAAATTCAAAATATTCTCTCACCTACGAAATTTTTAAAGGTTTTTCATATCAGTTTGACCTGATGAACCAGACAAATTTCTCCAAGGGTTCAAGCTACCGTTCCCGGTACCATACAGATGTTGGTCGCCAGGCTAGTGGCTCTGCCAGCTCCAATGCCAGCCAGGGTTCGCGCTGGGATGTAAATAATATTCTCCGCTATCAGAACAGTTTTGGAGGGCATAATATTGAGGTAATGGGTGGTTTTCTTATTAACTCTTCAACGTCACACAGTTATACTGTCGGACGCAGGGGATATCCATCTGATACCATTACTCAGGTTTATGTTGAAACAAGTACATACCCTGGTCTGGGCATCTCATATAGTGCTTCTGAAGGCGATAGTGAATATAAAAAATACTCTTATATAGGGAGGTTAAATTACAATTTCAATTCCACCTATATTTTTCAGTTTAATGTTCGAAGTGACGGTTCATCCCGCTTTGGTCCTGACAGCCGGTGGGGAACGTTTCCTTCAGCTTCAGTTGCCTGGAGAGCTTCAAATGAAGAATTCATGAAGGGAATTAAATCGATTTCAGACCTTACGATAAAATATTCTGCAGGCGTTACTGGTAATGATGCATTTGGAAATTATTTATACTCAAGTTTCTACCGTGCCGGTTCAAACCACGGAATGTGGAATAATGACGATGTGGCAGTAGGGTATACATCCCTTGGTGGTGCAGCTCCAAATCCATTATTACGCTGGGAAGAAACCTTCGAACAGAATCTTGGACTTGATTTAGCTCTGTTCAAAAACAGAATCGTCTTAAGTACAGAAATATATGACAAGAATGCACACGATTTGCTATACAATGCAAGTCAGCCTCCGCATACCGGGTTTAGCAGCGGGTGGGTTAATATCGGACAGGTAAATACGAGAGGATTTGATATTCAACTGACTACACACAATATTTCGACAAAAGATTTCAGATGGTCTACCACTTTTACCTTATCAGCTGATAAGAATAAGGTTGTTGATATGGGTGGACTCGGAGATCAGTTCAGAGGGGATAATATCGTAAGAGAAGGAGAACCGATTGATGCCATGTTCGGATGGGAAATGGATGGAATTTTCCAGAATCAGGATGAGATAAATGCACTCCGGACAACTTTACCTGACGGAACAATTGTTCATTACCAGACTGAACTTACTGCTCCAGGAGATATCCGGTTCAGGAATACCGACGGCTATGAAGTTGATTCACTGGGAAATATGGCACTTGATATTAACGGTAATCCCTATATAGTCATAAGTGCTAACGACAGACAAATCATCGGTAAACCAAACCCTGATTTTCATTTTGGAATTGATAACCGGTTCAGCTATAAAAACATAGAATTTTCTGTTTTTTTCCAGGGAGTTTCGGGAGCAAATATTTTGTCCCTTACCAGACGTGAAATAGAACGAATGGACAATTATTTCAATTATTCTGCGGTTGTATTAAACCGATGGAAATATGAAGGACAGGACACAAACATACCGAGAGCGGATAATCTTGGCAGGAACGATAATAACCGCACTTCAACACGCTGGATGGAAGATGCGTCATTCGTCAGACTAAAGTATATTACAGTTGCCTACAAAATACCTGAAAAATATTTTATTTCACGCGGAATTGCAGGTGCGTCTGTTTCGGTTACCGGAGAAAACCTGCTGACATTTACAAAATATTCTCTTTACGATCCTGAAATAGCCACAAATGGCGGTCAAGGTATCGATATGGGAGGTTACCCTCAGGCACGTTCATTTTCAGTTAATGTAAGACTAGACTTCTAATAATTTGTTATGAAAAAAAATATTGTTATCGGCATAATTTCGGGGTTTGTACTGTTATCAATTCCATCCTGTTTTAAGGAGGATTTAACATTAACCCCTACAAATTCAATAATTGACGAGAATTACTGGACTTCGGAAGAAAATGCAGAAGCTGCACTTATCCCAATGTACAGGGGAAGATCTTATTGGCGCTTACCCAGTTTTGCATGGGAGTTCTATGGCGACCGTGCCGGCAGCGGAGCCTGGTCAGGGCCGGCAAATACACATGCTATACAGCTTTCAAGCGGCACTGTAACGCCAGATAACGAGTTTGTCGTAGCTCCTTATGGCCAGCTTTATGGTTATATTAATCATGCTAATGTTTTCCTTCAGTTTGTAGACAGGGTGACATTCAGTGATCCAAAAAGAAAGGAAGAAGCCAAAGGGGAAGCTCGTTTTATGAGAGCAATGTATTATCATTATCTGACCATGATTTTCGGAAGCGTACCTATTGTTACAAGCTTCCCGGTCGAAATATTTGCAGAAAGAGCTACAACTGAGGAAAACTATGCTCAGATAATTTCAGATCTGGAATGGGCAATTGAAAACCTGCCTGAGACTAATATCGGGGTTTTACGAGAAGGTGAGTGGGAATGTCGTCCGGATAAATTCGCCGCAAAGGCTCTTCTGGCTAAAGTACTCATGACGGCTCCGGAACCATTGTATGATTTGGATCGGGCAATTACCTTAATTAATGATGTTTTTGGTTCAAATAAGTATGAGTTGGAAGGAAACTATGGAGATTTGATGATGGTTGATAATAAAGATAATAAGGAAAATATATTTATGATCAATTTTACCAGCAAAATGAGCAATCCTTTTGATGGGAGCAATGCAGCATCGTTAGCCGTTCCGGGGCAGGTTTGGTTTAGGGCGACACCTGAATTTTATAATTCCTTTGAAGCCGGAGATTCACGAAGGGATGTAAATATCAAGTACTTTTTTATTTTCAAAGAGTATTACGTGAATAAAATGGGTTACGATCCCCGGGCTGTAAACGGATTCACATATGACAGCTATCCACAATATATTCTTAGACTCGCCGACTTGTATCTTTTAAAAGCAGAAGCTCTTGCGAAAAAGGACTGGAATGCAAACAAAGACGAAGCTTGCAGCCTGGTTGAAGAGGTCAGGAATCGCGCATTCAAAGGTGCTGCCCACAAAGTTTATACTCCGGCCGATTTTGCCGACTTGCACGAATTCTGGATTCATCTCTGGTGGGAGCGCAGAAAAGAATTGTATTACGAATGCCATATGTTTTTTGATGCAAAACGAATGAACCTTTGTGGTGAAATGCTGGGACTGGAAGAATGGAGATGGGTACTTCCATTCAGCACCAGCGATCTGACGCTAAACCAGGGGCTTAAACAAAATCTGAATTACTAACCATTTTGTAAGTTTTTGATAAAGTTTTATGCATTCGGAGTTCTATTTCAATTATAATTAAAGTGGATGGAAAAAATTTCCCGGTATAGAGTTTTAGAGGTTTTAAGAAAAACAATTAAGTCTTGGGCAGCCGGCTTGTTTTTTTTGATTTTTTTCCCCTGTAATGAATTAATGGCTCAGGAAAATCCAAAACCCGGAGATATTTTCAGGGAATTCAGCGTTTCTTTAACGGCTGATAACAAATGGAGAGTTACTGACCCCAATGCCTCTAATGCGGGAGCAGCTGAATTCCTGCCGAATCCGATGATCCAGATAAATATACCCGACCTTGATAAAGCCATTAAAGCTGAAGCACTAATCGAGGTCTGGGGAGGTCATGCAGGAACAAGCGGAAAGAAATTTCGTTTTAACGGTAATGCATGGATTAGCATTCCATCACTCCCAAACCTGACAAATCCGGATTGTTACCTTTCCCAATATAATGTGAGAGTGGATTTGCCATTAGACCATCTGTTGGTTGGTGTCAACACATTCGAAGGCACGTCCGGGGGTCAGGTATGTAATGATTTTGGATGGGGACAATGGGGATGGTATGTAATGATTGTCAGAGTATACTACAGCCCTGATAAACCTCATTCTGAAGCTGAAATTGTTTTCCCGGCTAAAAATTCCGGATTGGAACCACAACAACAAATAAATCTTATCAGCGAAGATGATAAGAAAGTAAAAAAAATTCACCTTATCGGGAAGTACTATGGATACGATGAAAATGGGGATGGGAATTTTTCCGACTGGCATATAGCCTATCATACTATCAATCCTGAAGGGCACATCGGAACTCTCTCAGCATCCCCCTGGAACATTTCCTGGGATACGCGATGGATTCCGGATCAGACTACGGGAAGCATGGCTCTAATGGCACATGTGCAGGATACTTCCGGAGTATGGTATGTAAGTGGAGTGGTTGATGGATTATCACTTGTAAGGGAAAATGGCGTTTCCGTGAAAATGTATACCGCAACCAATATTCCCACTGCATTCTCTGTGAGGGCCGGAAAAACAAAATCCTGCTGGATTAGTGTTGCCAGTCTTTCAAATGCATATGAAATAAATCTCTTACACCGCACCTGGAATGGGGCGGATGATGCCTCTGGTAGAGGAACAATTCAAAAACCTCTTAGTATTAACAACTATGGTTACTTCAAAACCCTGGGCAAAAATCATTTCTTCGCCCAGTCGAAATTCAGAGTTCCGGTAACAAATCTGGTCGAAGGTTCGAATATGATTTCCTATACCTCAGATACAGACCAACATGGAATTGAAATTCTCTGGCCGGGTCCGGCATTACTTGTAAGGAGTGACCCATCGGCATTAAGAGTCGAGTCACCAGTCTTTAGTCCTGCACCTTCAGACTCATATGCTTTCCCTTTTATAACACAAATTAAATCAGCAACTTCCGGAGCAATTACATATTACACCACTGATGGCAAAGATCCCAACCCAAGTGATAAAATATTCCTGCCGCCTTTAATGATTAATGAGCCTGTTACTATTAAAGCAAGGTCATTTAAAGACAATATGTTGGAAAGCGAGGT
>CAYOLQ010000083.1:1048-15477 GCA_964404825.1 uncultured Chitinophaga sp. | reverse complement strand
TATACTTTATCGGGTTTAAATCAGAACACTTCTTATACCATTACAATAAAAGCCCGCGATGCTGCCGGAAACTGGAGCATTGCCAGTTCTGAACTTAGCTTTAAAACATTAGAAAATATTGCCTTAAGCAAAACTGCTGAGGCCAGTTCAGTTTCTTCCGCTTCTTATCCGGCTTCAAAAGCAGTTGATGGCAATGCTTTCTCCCAATGGAGAAGTGCCACTACTGACATTAATCCCTCAATAAGCATTGATCTGGGTGATTTTTACAAATTAAAAACGATTAAATTATCCTGGTCAACATCTTATGCAACAAGTTATACAATTCAAATTTCAAATGACGGTATAACCTATTCAACTATAAAAACACTTTCAGGTCAGAATGGCGGTGATGATGAAATAGTTGGTTTATCTGCAACTACACGGTTTGTGAGGATATCTGTTAAAACACGTTCAGCAAATACCGGGGTTTATTTGATCAGCGCCGAAGTATATGGGGATTTTGCCTGGACCACCTCCTCACCAACAACTCAATTCAACAGATTTGAAGTTTTCCCAAATCCTGCTACAAATTACATTACTTTGAATAATATTCCTGAAAATGCTCAGGTCACAGTTATATCGGTTAACGGGAGGATAGTTCACAAAACTGAAAGAATAAATTCCAATTTTTTAACATTCGATTTAACCGGCTTAAATAAGGGACTGTACCTGATATCAGTGAAAACGAATAGCGGATTAATCCATAGGAAGTTAGTCGTTCAATAATGGGCGAGCGATTACTAAAATAAAATCAATTCAAAAATGAAAAAACCTGGTATTCATAAATCAATTAGCTTGCTGACCATTTCGATCATCTTCGTGTTTGGTCAGTTCCTTTCTTGTAAGAATGTCAATGAATCCTCCAGGCTTGTAATAAAAGGAAATAATTTTGAGGTGAGCTTCCCAAATTCGGAGAAGACCCTCTGGCAATATAAAGAGTCAAACAGCGGTAAAACACTCGATTTTACAGGTCCTTCTTTCGAAATTGACGGGAAGCAGATTGATTGTGTTCTTACCGGAATTGAGGAGATTACAAAACCGCTTGTATTGCCATTCGGGGTAACTGAATATGTTGTTCAGGGTGCATTCAGTCAGATGCCAGATATCAATTTGCGAATCACTTTTCGTGTCCCGGAGAATAATCCGGTAGTCCGTTTTCGTTATGAACTCGTCGGAACAGGAACCCACCAATTAACCAAATCCGGCGGGATTGACAACATACAGTATTTATCCATACAGGTTCCCGGGTTTTCAAAAATCAAAGAAGTGAAACTCTCAGAATTTAACGAAATGGTTCATAGCTTCTGCCTTTCGGAACGGGAAATGGATGAGCGCAATTTTATTAATCTTACCGGTTTCATGGGACCCATTGTGGTCGGAAGCGATGAAAAACATTCATTCCTTGTGGCTTACGAACATGGTTCCCAGGCACCCGACATATTCCTGAAATACACACTTTCCCCTGATAAAACCGTTGCATTAAATGCCGTAAAAGGCAATTATAGCAGCGGATTTCCAATAAAAATGGAAAATCCATATCAATCAGTATGGTTCGAAGCTGCATTCATTCAAGGAAACGAAGACCAACTGGCTGAAAAATACAGGCAGTTTGTTCTGGAGAATATGAGTCCCAATATGGAAACCAGGAAACCATACATTTTTTATAATACATGGAATTTTCAGGAAAGAAACAAACATTGGTATAAAAAACCATATCTGGCCGATATGACCATGGAACGGATGCTTCAGGAAATCGAGGTAGCCCATCAAATCGGTATTGAAGTTTTTGTTATTGATGCCGGCTGGTTTGAGAAGACCGGCGATTGGATGCCCGGAAAATCAAGGTTTCCCGATGAGCTGAAAAAAGTAAAAGCCAAATTGGATAGCTATGGAATGAAGCTCGGTTTGTGGTTTAACCCAACGGTGGCTGCCAAATCGAGTATGATGCTAGCCAAAAATAAGGAATTCATGAAAACCTATAACGGAGAAACCGGCAACTCTTATCCTGTTTGGGAAACAGAAGAGAGCTATGGGATGTGTCTGGTGAGCCCTTACCGCGATGCTTTTGCCGATGAACTGATACGCCTTGCAAAAGAAGTGGGCGTCCGATATTTTAAATGGGATGCCATTGGTCAGTATGGCTGCGACGATCCAAATCATTTTCATGGCACATCCGCGAATTCGCCTCAGGAACGCAGTGACTGTTATGCATTCGAACTAGGCCGTTCAATGAATTATGTGGTCGATAAATTATGCTCGGCTTACCCTGATGCCATTGTTGATTTCGATATTACAGAGGGAGGTAGGTCCGTGGGACTGGGATTCCTGGCATCAGGAAAATATTTTCTTATCAACAACGGTCCGTATTACCAGAATTACGACGTGCCAATCAATCCCGGGAAAGACAACTGGAACATATTCTTTTATCCGGGAGCTGCCAGAGGCTGGATTTGCCGTACCCCGCTGACCTTCGATAAATGGATACCCTCAGTATTATTTCTCACCCATTATTTGCCCGATGATCCTTATGAAAATCAGTCAATTGCTATCGGGTCGCTGGTATTGGGACAAAACGGAATATGGGGCGATTTATTAAGAATATCTCCCGAAGGTGTTGGCTTCTTTAATGAAACCTTAAACTACTACAAACAAGTTCGTGATGATATAACTAAATCAACTATGGTTCGCGATGGTGCAGTAGGAGGTAGCCCGGAAATCTATGAAAAAATAAATAAAGAAAACGGGAACGGAGCCATTGTGATATTTTCAAGCCACCGGGGAAATTATGAATATGTTTCGCGCATCAAGCCCAACAGCAAATACTGGTCAACCAAAGGAGTTGATTTGAAATTCGACAAAGAAGGACAGGCAGTGATAAACGTTTCATTCGATAAAGCTGAAGCCAAAATTATTTTTTTTGGAGTGGATTAACTTTTGATTTTAGCTGGAAATCCGGACCATTATAAATGAAGTTTTATAAAACCAAATAATAGAACAATGATCTTAAAAAGACTAATGATACTAACCCTTCTGGTAACAAACATATCCTCTTTTGCGCAACTAAGGCAACGCAGTCTGTCCGAACCATTACCCACCCGCCAGGTCCATCTCGATTTTCACACCTCCGGTTTTATGCCGGGTGTTGGTGAGAAATTCAGCAAAACACAGTTTCAGGAAGCTCTCAAAACAGGGCATGTAAACCATATCAATATCTTTTCCAAAGACCATTCGGGTTATAGTTTTTATCCTACAAAAGTTGGAACCATGCATCCCAACCTGAAAATCAATTTATTGAAAGAACAATTGGAAGCATGTCATGAAATAGGAGTTAATACTTCATTCTATTTTACCGTGGGATGGTCTGCCCTCGATGCAGAACAACATCCTGAATGGTGTATTCATGATATGGAGGGAAATATGAAAGCCATTAACTACGATTTTAATGCAAAACCAACCGATGCGAAACCTTATGTTTCATGGAAACTCTTGTGTGCCGCTTCCGGTGGACCTTATCACCGGTTTATATTTAAAAATATAGAAGAGATTTGTCAGAATTTTGACTTCGATGGCTTTTGGCTCGATATATACCATATCAGCGATGTGTGTTATTGCGAAACGTGTAAGCAAAGAATGAAAACTGAAGGAATTGATATTAACAATCGCGATGCTGTCTCCCGAAGTTTTGCATTGTCACTTAAGGATCACATGATGCAGATCAGGGAACTGATAGCCCGATACAAGCCCGAAGCAACCGTATACTTTAATTCTGCAACACATATAAAGGATGCGGCCATTTTCAGGGAACGATTATTCGATCTCAACACCCATCAGGAACTGGAAGATCTTCCGACAGTATGGGGCGGTTATGACAAACTTCCTCTGGAAGCCAAGTATCACCTTCAGCAGGGCACACCGGTAGTGGCCATGAGTGGAAAATTCCACAAAGACTGGGGTGAATTCGGAGGATTTAAAGACCCTCAGGCCATAAAATACGAAGCTGCCAGCATGATTGCTTTCGGAGCATCGTGCAACTTTGGTGATCACCTGTATCCGTCGGGAGTGATGGACATGTCAACTTACAGGAACATCGGGCTGGCCTATGAATTTGTGGAAAAAATAGAGGAATACGGTCCCGGTGGCATGCCCGTCTCTAAATTGGGAATGTGGCTCACCCTCGATAATGCAGCCGATAATGGTGTGGTAAAAATGCTGCTCGATATTCATTATGACTTTATCATTGCCGATGAAAATAACCTTAACGAACTTGAACTTTTGATCATCCCTTCCTCTGCCTGCATTAACGGAAAGCAAGCCGAAACCATCAATAATTGGATTAAAAGCGGAGGGAAACTTTTGGTAATTGAACAAGGTGCTTTGGATACGAACAAAGAAAAGTTCCTTTTTGATGTGGGGGCCTATTTCGCCGGCTTTTCACCTTTCAGTGTTGATTACACACAGGTTGGTCCGGTTTTGGGAACCAATATGATAGAATCGCCTTTTCTCAATTACAGTGCAGGATTAAGATCAAGGATCACCACAGGCAAATCACTTGCTCATATTAAAGAACCTTTCTTCGACCGTACCTATGGACAATACTCCGGACACCGCGATACGCCTTACCGACCTGAGAATTCAGAATATCCTGCAGTGCTTCAAAACGGACAAATAATATTTCTGGCCCATGCACTTGACAAGCTGTATTTTGAAAACGGGGTGAAACTGCACCGCGATTTGTTTAAAAACGCCATCGATCAGCTTTACCAATCGCCAATGCTAAGCGTGAAAAACCTACCCGGCAGCGGAAGAGTGAGTTTTCTGAAACAGGAATCGAAAAACCGCTACGTGGCACATTTGCTGTACACCGTTCCCATAAGCCGGGGCGACGTAATGGTGGTTGAAGATTTTCTGCCTGTTCCCGATGTAGTGATCGAAGTTGATATTCCTGAAAATGTAAAATCAGTAAAACAAATTCCGGAAGGGAAAAAGTTGGAATTTGAAAGAAAAGGGGAGATGATTGTCATAGAAGTTCCGACTTTTACAATGTATACTGGAATTGTTTTGGAGTACTGAGGAATTTTTTTTGTGTTCAGATTTGGGCCTCTTCAAAAGATATCCCTTTAAAACAAAGAACCACTCAACCTATTTACTATGAAAAGAAGTATTTTTTTCCTTATTCTTTTTGCCTCGATTCAATTGTTAAAAGCCCAAACTGTTACTTTTTATGTTTCGCCCGCAGGCAGCGATAAAAACACCGGATTGTCGGCCGAAGCACCTTTAGCAACCGTGCAAAAAGCCCTCAGCAATTGGGAAGGATTAAAAGCATCAGGAAAAACAATTTCTGAGGTAGTTTTTGTGCTTGAAGGCGGAACCTATCAGCTTGCAGAACCCATCCGGATTACCCCCGAAAATGGCGGTTCAGCCAATTCCAGGTTAATTATTCGCTCAGCCGGTAATCAGAAGGCTGTTTTCAATGGAGCTAAAAAGATATCAGGTTGGAAAAAATCCAAAAAAAATATTTGGGTGGCTGAAGTTCCGGAAGCGAAAGACGGTTCGTGGAATTTCAGTCAGTTGTATGTAAATGGTACGCAAAAGACCCTCGCCCGCTTTCCAAATGAAGGTTTTTATATCGTTGCAGGGTTTCCCGATGGTGGTGAGGAAATATATTACCATCAAGACTGTAAACGGTTTCAATTTAAAGCGGGTGACATTTATCCCTCATGGAAAAACCTTAAAGATGTCAGGGTAGTTGTTTATCATTTTTGGACCGACACACATATGGTTATTGACACGATCGACCAAAAATCCAATATTGTAAGCTTTAAATATGCGGCCGATAAGCGTTTTACCGACGATTTCAGTAACGAAGGAGCGAGGTACATTGTTGAAAATGTTATGGAAGGACTCGACTCACCCGGCGAATGGTATCTCGACCGCCACAAAGGACTATTGTATTATATGCCAATGCCTGGGGAGAATATGGAAATAGCTGAAGTTCTGGCTCCGGTTACCAAAGAGTTTATCAGGTTTGAAGGGTTTTCGAACACAAATCTGGTTGAAAATGTGTCAATCGAAAACCTTGCATTCGAATACAGCAATTTTGTTTTACCCGAAAACGATGCAAACGACCTTCAGGCGGGCATGAGTATTCCCGCAGCTGTAACTGCCATCAGGGCTAAAAACATCACGCTTACGTCTTGCTCTTTTACCAACCTGGGTAGTTTCGCATTCGATATTCGAAAAGCATGTTCCAATATTACTGTTAAAGGAAATAAGTTGGAACATTTGGCAGCCGGAGCTTTCAAAATTAACGGCGGAACGGAAGCCGATCCACTTCTGGACCGAACCCGGAACATCACCATTTCAGATAATGAAATTCTCCATTACGGGGAAAAATATCCTTCTGCGGTTGGAATACTTTTGATGAATGCCGAAGGTTGCTACATAGGGCACAACCACATTTTCGATGGCTGGTACACCGGCATTTCGGTAGGATGGGTTTGGGGTTACCAGCGAAGCGTGAGTCGCGATAATATCATCGAATTTAACCATATTCACAAAATTGGTCAGGGACTATTATCCGACATGGGCGGAATTTATACGCTTGGTGTTTCCCCGGGAACTATAATCCGTAACAACCTTATTCACGATGTGGAATCGAACAAATACGGGGGTTGGGGAATTTATAATGATGAAGGATCCACCCACATTCTCATCGAAAACAATATTGTGTATAACACCAAGTACGCTGCATACAACATCCACTACGCCAAGGAACTTACCGTTCGCAATAACATTTTCGCACTCGGTCGTCTCGAAGTTTTAAACCGTGGAAGGCAGGAGCCTCACAATACAGTATATTTCGAAAACAACATTGTTTATTGGACTAATTTGGATGATCCTTTTACAGGAAACTGGAAAGATCAGCCTTACGTGTTTCACGACAATCCGAATTCTGCCATTCAGCCAACTTTAAAAACTACTTTCACTTCCGATTATAATATCTTTTTTAATCCGCTAAAGCCGGCAGATAGCATTCAGTATAACGGATTAACCCACGATGAGTGGCATTTGAAAGGAAAAGATATGCATTCTGTTTATGCTGATCCGATGTTTGTGAATCCGGAGAAGTTCGATTTTACCCTGAAGCCTGGTTCTCCAGCCCTGAAAATGGGTTTCAAAAATATTGATATTAGCGACGTTGGGCCCAGAAATTTATATTAACAAGTAATAACAAAATTATGAAGCACTCAATTTTTCCAGTTTTAATCGGACTTATTTTTTCAGTTAGTAATATATCTGCTCAGGAAGTACCTTCCAAAGAGTATTCAGGTAACTACAAGAAAGTTATGGAGCGCACAGCCTGGTGGCGTGAAGCCCGGTTTGGTATGTTTATTCATTTTGGTGCCTATGCCGTTCCGGCACGGGGGGAATGGGTAAAATCCACTGAACGTATGACAACCGAAACCTATCAGAAATACGTTGACGAGTTTAACCCAAAGGATTTTGATGCCAAAGCATGGGCAAAAACAGCAAAAGCCGCCGGAATGAAATATGCAGTATTAACGGCCAAGCATCATGATGGTTTCTGCCTGTTCAACAGCAAACTTACCGATTACAAACTCAGCAATAATTTTGAAGGTCGCGATCTGGTTCGTGAGTTTCTGGATGCATTCAGGGCTGAAGGCTTAAAAGTGGGTCTGTATTATTCGCTGATCGACTGGCATCATCCTGATTATCCGAATGTGGGCAACCATCCGCAGCGCGACGATAAAGAATATGGTAAACGGACATTCAACTGGGACAATTACCTCAAATACATGCACGCACAGGTTGAAGAACTGCTCACAAATTATGGAAAACTCGATATCATGTGGTTCGATTATTCATTCGACGATTACAGCGGAGAAAAATGGAAAGCCAACGAACTGGTTTCAATGATCCGTAAATATCAGCCTGAAATCATTATCGACAACCGTCTGTCGGTTAACGAAGGAACCTCTCCCAAACAACGCATGTTGAAAACAATTGGCGATTTCGAAAGTCCGGAACAGGGAATCCCTGATGTGCCGCTAACCGACAAATACAACAATCCGATTCCCTGGGAAACCTGTCTCACGCTTAATAATGGCTGGGGATATACCGAACAGGACCACAACTGGAAATCCCCGGAATTAATCGTTCAGACCCTGGTGAACTGTGTAAGCAAAAATGGCAACCTCTTGCTGAATGTCGGACCCGACGCCCGGGGAAAAATCCCACAGGAAAGCATCGATATTCTGGCAGAAGTAGGCAAATGGATGTCTATAAATGGAGAGAGTGTTTATGGCTGCGGATCCGTGAATTTACCAAAACCAGACTGGGGTCGCTATACCCAAAAGGGAAATACAATTTATGCCCATTGGATGAACCCAAATCTTGGAAACCTTAATGCCAAAGGTATTGATGGCGACCGGGTAAAAAATATTTACCTGCTGAAATCAGGAGCTGAATTAGCCTATCAAAAATCGTGGTGGGGAAATAATGAGCCTGGTAACTTGTTTATCACAGTGGGAAGCTCCCCTCAGAAACCGGTTGAATTTGATACGGTGGTTCGGATTGAGATGAAGTAATCTCCAAAAAACAAGACCGGGATGAGCAGCTGGTTTAAAAAAAATATTGTGATAAAAAATGTGTGAAAATTTTGTTTGTCTTTTAGTTTTAAAAATTATTTAAAACTAATTATAGCATTTAGATAAGCATTCTTCATCTCCGGGTTTAGTACAAATTCAATTTTTAGTGGCATGTTAAGTTGCTCACTTATTTTAAACTCACGGGTTAGCCCAACCCCTGAATTTACAATTGCCGGACCCGAAGCATAATATCCCCTGGCAGGAGTAAAGCCAGCAAAGGCAGATGCAGTATATCTTCCGATTGCTTTGTCATATCGCACTTCCAGGTATTGTGATAAACGCTGTTTCAATGTTACTTCATCCCGATCTTCACCCCATACCCAAATTGAATAGGTAAATGAAATGGGTACCGATTCGAAAGGTGCGATAATGGTGTAGAAATCGAACATATGCCTGGTTGATTCACGATTCATATCGAAAAAACGATGCTTTGCCCCAAGCGAATCGTTTATAGCAAAGTAATCGGTAATTCCTAATTTCATTAGCGGGAGGCACTGGTATTCAAAGGTGAAATTTATCTCGCTATAGGCACCAGGTTGAAACGGGTATGCTCCATGTATGGATAGATTTATTTTTTCAGACTTATATCCAAATATTGGAAATACAGTGGGTACTTCCGAATTTCTCACCCCTCTCCAAACCCACCGGTTAGCAAAATCAATCTGAACATATAGTAATGAGTCAGCTTTTTGGCTCCAGACAGATAATATGCAAGCTGACTGGATAATTAAAATAAGAATAATACGCATTTTAAAATACAATTTCTATTTTCTTGCTGTTTGTATAGGTAAAAGTTAATTCGCCGCCACCATGCTTAAACGACCTCCAATTGAATTTAGCATTATTACCACCTGTCAATACCTGACTGGGCTTTTTTACCAGAGCGCATTTCAGGCTGCCTGAATTGTCGAAGGTAATTACATCAATTCTATCATTTCTGTAAAAGATGCTTTGCACCACAGAAGACGATCTGATTACATGGTTTTCTCCCCTTGGGGACCATTCGGGTACTGCTGCCAGTGCATCGGCAAAATGACGGATGTAATCACTATACCCATCGGAGAACCATGCACCGGGCCAATTTGGGCCCACTGCCACAAATCCGTCTGGAAGGGTCATGTAGGTGGCGAAGTTAAGAAAACGATAAGCTTCTTCCTTGTACCGGGGATCGCCGGTTTTTTCATACCAGAGCGCGCAAACCGAGCCATAACGTGCAGTGTGACTGCCCATGGGTTCGAAGCACCAGGTTTGTTCTTTTATGGCATCGTAGCCATCGGTTTTAAAAACACTTGCAACCCAGCTTAACAGGGCAGGAACGTCTTTTTCAATATTTTTGTCAGCTTGGGGATTTTTCACCAGATATCTGGCTACTTCACCGGGTGTAATTTGTGTGCGGTTGGCCTGCTCCTCATCGTTGGGAATATCTTCAAAATATGCATTCCAAATGTAGGTGTGCATAGGGCCACCGCGCGAATAAAGCCAATTCCAGGCTATGTTGCGGGCCCGCTGGTAACTGTTTACTGTGGCAGTATCTAATTGCAGTCGTTCGTTAAGCCTCATCAGCTCGTCAAACAGTTTTACCGGCTCAACTATGTTCGAGCAGTATTCCGAAATAATTGTTCCGGTACGGGCATTTACCCTGAAGGGCCAGGGCGATTGTTTGGTTGATGACTCGATAAACGGTGAGTTTTCAGCAGGCATCACCCGCACGTGTCTGGCCAGTGCATTGGCGCAGTTGATTGCGGCATCAAGATATATCTTGTTTTCGGTAACCTGATAAAACCTCAGATATGCATAACCCAGTTCGCCTACTTTGTCGGGTTCAATTACATGAAGTCCGTCGCCTCTGTACCTCTCAGCTTCCCATCGTGTGGCGCCCTGGTACTCTTTTTCAAATGGGTCTGAACTGGCGTATGGTACTTTTTCCCAAACCCAGCCTGTGGGCGTTGTACCATGGTCTAACTGGTAATCGAGCATCACAGCTGTCAGATCAATCATGCGCTGGTCGCCCGAAAAGGTATAATAGTCGATGGACAGTGACTGCACAGTGCCGGCATAAAAACAAGCCGGGTTATGCGGCCAGTCTTCGCCCACATAGCGGTTGCCATTAAGGTCGGGTTTGTGAAAACAGCAGGTTACAAGGTAAAGAGGCAAACCTGTTTTTTCGTCGGTGGGGCAGGTGTTTACCAAAAATTCCGATGCCAGCTTCATTACATGAGAATAGGCTGCTCCCGGGACTTCAGGCTTGAACCATGCCAGGGTTTTGCCTTCGGCATCGCGATGAAGTTTGTGAACCAGCACAGAGTCCTGACTTGAAACATTAGCCAGCTGGGCATAAGTTGTAATGGAGAAACCGATAACAATAAATAATGCTGTAAATTTTTTCATTGCAATACAGTTTTAAGCTTATATTGAAATTATTTTATCGCCTTAAATATATATCTTTCTAACAGATCGAAGGGAGATATCTCACTTGTGCCAAAATAGTTACCACTGTTAAACTCTATTATCATGTCAAGACCAGGAATAATAAACATAAACTGGTCGCCCCATCCGGCAGCAAAGAAGCATTTATACGATACCCCATTCACAATGAATTGGGTATTCCACCATTGATACCCATAACCTGAATTCTGAAAAAAGACATTATTTGTAGGTATATGCTCCTGTTGAGACTGTTCTATCCATTCAGGTGTGATGATTTCCTGCTCTTCCCATTGTCCGTTGTTTAAGAAAAGCAAGCCGATTTTGGAGAGTTCCCTTGCCTTAAAGTACAATCCCCCTGATGCAAAAGTGAGACCATTATGAATAGACGACCATACGCCGCCTGCCGATCTCAGAGGATCGAATAGTCTGCTGTTGGAATAATCAAGAAATTTCATTTCAGAAACTTTTTCAATAATTGCCGACAAAACGATACCCGTGCCGCTTGAGTAAGAGAAATGAGTTCCCGGAGTTGCTTGTAATGGCTTTGAAAGGATATAGGCTATCGGATCATCCATAGTCATAACCTGCCTTAGTTCGTTTCGCGGATCGTTGTAGGAATAGGTACTTTCGTCCAATTCAAGACCACAAGTCATGGTTAGAAGGTGTTGAACGGTTATATCGGCCTTTTCACCGGTAAGTATACCGGAGTACTCCGGAAAGTAATCAATAATTTTATTGTTTACATCGCTAATTAATCCCTCTTTAACTGCAATTCCAACAACTACCGAGGTTACACTTTTCGAAACCGATGCCATAAAGTGATCGGTATCTTTTGTGTAATCCATGAGTTCACCATTCATATCAGGAGCACTCCATAGCAATTTATAGCCTTTAAAATACTCCTCAAAAACAAGTTTATTATTCTTTATAATTAAGATATTATGAATAGTATGCCCCTCGGTTGCATGTATATAATTCATCATTGCACCCATAGTAAGTACATCCATGCCAACACTTTCCAGGGAGGAGGTTTCAAGCCCATCGGTGTATACTGAGGGAATGGTATAAATATATTTATTTGGGTCAGGATTTGCCTCCTTTTTACATGAAGTTGTAATGGAAAGGATTAATATAAAGCAGACTGTAGAAATTTTGGTTATTTTCATAATCTTTGGATATGATGATCAGTGTTTGCCATTTCTTTAGTTTATTAGCCGGCTGAATTAATCAAATAATTATCAAAATTCAATCTTGTAAGCGGTAAAGTCATACTAATTGCACTGCTTTGGTTTTTGGAGTACTCTGTTGGATCGTAAATTTAGGATTTATTTTTACATCGTAAAGTCCAGGCTTAAATGACGTAGATATAATAGATGCTTCATGATAATATCCTCTTAAAACAGCTCCTGACATCCCGGTATAATTAACTCCTTCGGGGTCGGTAAAAAAAACTTCTTGTCTAAAATTTCCAGCTTGTCAGGGATAATTTACTGTACCGGCTTCTTTTACAGTTGCATGCCTTGATATTAGTGCGATGCCTATCATAAAGGCAGCATTAATTCCGGGTGTTATAACCGGATATTATTTAGAATCAAAATAAATTACATAAAAAAGTCAGTATTTCACCCTGTTTTTTTCTCTATCGCTTTAAGGAACTTCTTTTTGAAAAAGATGGATTTCTGTTTACATAAAAAAAATCCTATGAAAAAAACAATTACTGCCAGGTCCCCACCCAAAGGAAGATGCAACTTCAAAATAATTGTATGGCAATTACAAAATGCTTTTCTGATAAAAGAAAATTACAAACCAAAATCTAAATCTTACTTCAATGAGCAAAGAATTAATAAACAAAAGACTGGATGAACTAAAATCCATGGAAAATGTAAAGGATGATGCCCCGATAATGCCTATCGAAACTTTTATAAGTGAAGCGGAAGCATTATCCAAAATCTGCCTGGATGATAAAGATGAACTGATTCGTATCGGTCTGGACTGGAGTATTTATGAAGATATACCCATCAGAGTGGCAGCACTTCGGGAAAGTCAGTCAAACTGGCTTGCTGAATACAGGCAATATCAGGATTGTCAGGAGCGCTGGAATGAACTTGCTCCCGAAGGTTTTAAACTCAGAGATGAATTACTGCATCATTTCTATTTTGCTTTATCAGATCTTCCGAAGGAATATTTGAAAGTTAAGATGATCGCTGCCGGTAATACAAATGATGATATGATACAGGACCTTTCAGATTTGTCACAACTTGGAAAACGAAACCAAAAAAGTCTTGAAGGGATATCTATGGACATGAGTTTACTTGACAAGGCATGGAGTATGTCTTATGAACTTGGAAGTCTTTTGGGCGATGTCACCAAAGTTAAAGGAGGAGGAGGCCCTGTGCTTTCAGTAAGGAACAAAGCATTTAACCACTTAAAAGAAGCTGTAGACAAAATCCGGAAGTATGGTCAATATTTATTCTGGAAAGATGAAGGAAAATCAGCTAAATATGCCAGTAACCATATACGAAAGATGAAGAGTTCAGCAAAGAAAACTGAAAAAGCTGAAGGTGAACAGGCTTTAAGTAGTAATTAACTAACAGGATATAATTCAAATGAATTATAAAGACAGGACCAACGCAATTTAATAATGATGCTTCTTTTTTAAAGATGATGACTTCAGTGCCATTTAACTATGCGATAGTCCGGGGAATTAATTTTCCACCTGTTTAAGCAAATAAGAAAACGGGTAAGGGCGGCTTCACAATGGGTAAAGTCAGGAAAAAAAGAGGTAAGGTCGGCTTCACTATGGGTAAGGTCAGGAAGAAAAGAGGTAAGGGCGGCTTAAACCTGGAAAGAGTATCAAAAAAATGTGATCAGCCCTGTCTTTTGTAATAAATATGAAAATTCTGAACCGGGAATCAAACATCGACAGAAGTGTCCTGTGACTCACCCCGCCCTGACCCCACTTTCCCTGGCCGTGTTACATGACTCGTGCCGGGGAAAGCAAGAGGGGTAATCTAATAATTAATTAACATCACTTCCTGCTCAGAACTCACACTCCAAACTAAAAAGTGCCCGGAACAGGACTCGAACCTGCACATAATTGCTTATACTAGTCCCTGAAACTAGCGCGTCTACCAATTCCGCCATCCGGGCGGTTAATAAATAAAAAAATAAAAAGAACTCTAACTTGTTTGCCAAGTTAACTGTTAATAATTGCGGGATGTCGGGAGCTCCTTCGTCGGTTCCGCCATCCGGGCGGTTAATAAATAAAAAAATAAAAAGAACTCTAACTTGTTT
>CAYOLQ010000083.1:237-948 GCA_964404825.1 uncultured Chitinophaga sp. | reverse complement strand
GCCAAGTTAACTGCTAATAATTGCGGGATGTCGGGAGCTCCTTCGTCGGTTCCGCCATCCGGGCGTTAATTCAACTCAAACGGGTTGCAAATTTATACAATTTCGCTTAGTAAAAAAGGATTGGGTTTGTTTTTTTTGAATTATTTTTACTTTGATTCGCTTAGTGATAACGCTTCGCTTAGTAAGTTCGCTTCGCTTGGTAAATCCGCTAAGCTAAGTAAGAAAAGTGAGCACTATTTACTCATTTTCAAATTAACCAATATATAGGATTCAATTATTGTCTGCCGAAAGCGTTCCTTTTAATCGTTTTTCCAATCTTTAATGAAACAAAAAAATATGTGGAAGGCGTGTCTCCCGTAAAATATTTTTGTTGGAAAAAACATGGTCCGAGATCAAATTGAAAAGTAAAACCCTTTCCCCCAACATATTCATAACCAAGAGGAATATGAATTCCGCGCCACTTTTCTCCCTCACCTCCAAATACATATGAATCATTGTATAAAACTAATTTTAATCCTGTATAAACTGAAGAAGGAGAACGGCTTCGTTCGATAAGATAAAAGTTGGTTCCAGCATGAAAATTGGCAGTTGCACCCAATCCTAAATTCAATGAAAATCGGTTGTTAAGGTAATGGTTAACATCTAATCCCACTAATTCAGGAGTACCCAGATGTAATAAAAAACTGGTCCTGCCTTTGAAATCGGTAGAAT
>CAYOLQ010000083.1:0-227 GCA_964404825.1 uncultured Chitinophaga sp. | reverse complement strand
AAAACTACTAGTTTTTTAAGTAGCATAATTTCAGATTTTTAGGGTTTGTCAGTATTAAATTTCTAAAATATAGCTATTTAACATATTTCCATCAAAAATGTTTATCACAACATTGGTGTTAAATTTTCTGGTAAGATTTTATGCTATTTGTATCCTGCAACCTATTCTCATTAACAAATTATATAATTTTCAAAACACATCTAAAGATGTAAAAGAACAAGAAGTAA
>CAYOLQ010000082.1:11399-16548 GCA_964404825.1 uncultured Chitinophaga sp. | reverse complement strand
ACCTGGTTTATTCTATTAAGGACCGGTGCAGGGTTTGTTACACTTGCGTCAGGGAGTGCCCTGTGAAAGCAATTAAAATTGTAAACGGACAGGCTGAGATTATACCTGAGAGGTGCATAGCATGTGGTAACTGCACGCGGGTTTGCAGTCAGGGAGCAAAAGCATTTAACGATTCAACTGCCGGAATAATTGAAATGCTCGATTCTGGAGAAGACATATACGCACTACTTGCACCGAGCTTTGTATCAGAGTTCAGCGAGTTCAAGGATTACCGTAAGCTGATTGGGATGCTGAGAAAACTTGGTTTTGCGAAAGTTTTTGAGGTAGCCTTCGGAGCAGATCTGGTTGCCGCTGAATACCGGAAAATTGTTCAGAATAAAGGTGTCAGGGGAGTGATCTCATCAGACTGTCCGGCCATTGTTAGTTTTATAGAGAAATACCAGCCAGAACTGATTGGTAATCTGGCTCCGATTGTTTCTCCCATGATAGCAATGGCAAGGTATCTGAAGTTTAAACATAAGAATAAATTCAGGATTGTTTTCATTGGTCCCTGTATTGCAAAAAAGGCAGAAACCCACGAACTGGATGAGCAGATTACCTTTACAGAGCTACGTAAGCTCTTTGAAATCAGAAAGGTGGATGCAGGGTATGATTTCAGATCAGAATTTGATGAGCCAAAAGCCGGAAAAGGAGCAATTTTCCCCATTAGCAGGGGAATGTTGCAAACGGTGAAACTCCCGGATGACGATCTGGAAGGGCATGTTATTGTTGCTGAGGGAAGAGAAAATTTTCAGGAGGCTATCAGGGAGTATAAACTCGGGGCAATTTCAACAGAGCATCTGGAATTGCTTTGTTGCGAAGGATGTATTATGGGTCCGGGCACATCAAAAAATGGTAAAAAATTCAGCCGGAGAGCTAAAGTCCTGGATTACCTCAGACTGAAAATGGATTCTTTTGATGAAGTCAGCTGGCTGAAAGCTATGAAGGAAGCTGAGAACCTTGATCTTACACAATCATTTAGTTCTGATGATCAGCGAATTCACGATCCCTCGGAAAAAGAAATCAGGGAAGTTCTCAGAACCATGAACAAATTTAAGGAAGAGGATAATCTTAATTGTGGCGCTTGTGGTTACGATACCTGCAGGAATCATGCTATTGCCATAATAAAGGGGCTGGCTGAAAACGAGATGTGCCTTCCCAATTCTATCGACAAACTGCATAAGTCAATAAATGAGCTGGCTGTTTCGAATGAAAAGCTTTTCAGTGTTCAGCAGACTCTGAAACAGACTGAAAAACTGGCACATATGGGACAGCTTTCGGCCGGTATTGCTCATGAACTCAATAATCCCCTTGGTGTCGTTATCATGTATTCCAATATTCTGCTCGACGAAGCTGAACCCGAATCTCCACTTAAAACCGACCTGAAACTTATTGTTGAGCAGGCACAACGTTGCAAAACCATTGTAGGAGGGCTATTAAATTTTGCACGGAAAAATCAAGTCAGCAAAACAGAAACTGACCTGAACGAGTTAATAAAAGTCTCCATTTCTTCGGTATTGATCCCTGAAAATGTAAAAATCAGCATTGATTCAAAAATAAAGGATCCTTTCGCGGATCTTGACAGGGAGCAGATGATTCAGGTAGTTTCTAACCTCATAAAGAATGCATTTGAGGCAATGCCGGGGGGAGGGAATATTTTAATTGAGCTGGGTGATACAGATTTGGATGTTATTATTAAGATATGCGATAATGGAACAGGGATAAACGAGGATGATCTGCAAAAAGTTTTTGAACCTTTTTTTACAACTAAAGGCATAGGAAAGGGAACGGGACTTGGACTTGCAACTACCTATGGAGTTGTTAAAATGCATAAGGGAAATATTAAGGTTGATTCGAATGCAAATCCCAAAAAAGCTCCGACAGGAACATGTTTTACCATAACTTTACCGCGAAGAAGTCTTACTTAAGCATAATAAAATGAGTATTGAAGGAAAAGTAATTTTAATAGTTGACGACGATTACGATTATCTGTACCAGTTGAAATTTCAGCTTGAGCGCTGGGGTTGCAAGGTGGTTGCGGCAGAAAGTCAGCGGGAAGCCGAAGAGTTGCTTGAGACGCTTAAACCCGACCTTGCTATCCTTGATTTGATGATGGAAAATGAGGACAGTGGTTTTGTTTTAAGTTATAAATTGAAAAGGAAATATCCTGACGTTCCTGTAATTATTGCCACTGCAGTATCTTCTGAAACAGGCATCAGTTTTGGAATTCATTCAGGGGAGGATAAGAACTGGATAAAAGCTGATACCTATCTGGAAAAAGGTCTTCGCCCGGAACATCTGAAGAAGGAGATTGAAAAACTTATAAAATAGGAAATGGAATCACTTAAAGTTCTTGTGGTGGATGATGAACCGGGAATCCGTTCGGGTGTCACACGTATTCTAAGCAGGCATGTGGTAAGCTATCCATTTATGGATGAGGATTGCAATTTCATTTGTTTTGAAGCAGCCAGTGGTGAGGAAGGAATAGAAATAATCGAAAAGGAGATGCCCGACATACTGCTGCTCGATAATAAATTACCCGGTATTAAAGGCACGCAGGTGCTTGAGTATATACGGGAGAA
This sequence comes from uncultured Chitinophaga sp., assembly GCA_964404825.1. Lineage (GTDB taxonomy): Bacteria > Bacteroidota > Bacteroidia > Bacteroidales > JACJXF01. The sequence goes on along the minus strand of CAYOLQ010000082.1, from coordinate 13,927 downwards.
AAATTACAATATCATGGTAGCTATGATTACCTCTTATGCTTCTCTTGAAATAGCAGTTAAAGCCACAAGTGACGGGGCTTATGATTTTATCCCGAAACCATTTACTCCCCAGGAGCTAAAAGCCTCAATCGATAATATTACCAAACAACTTTTTCTCAGAAGGATAGGCCGAAAGATGAAGGAAGAGGGGAAGAAGATTCGCTATCAGTTTTTATCAGTTCTCTCGCATGAACTTAAAGCCCCGTTAAATGCTATCGAAGGGTATCTGAATATAATGAAGGAAAAGCAGGCGGGAAATGATATTGCAGCTTACGAAACCATGATTGAAAGGGCATTGGAGAGAGTAGAGGGAATGAGGAATCTGACGATGGACCTGTTGGATTTTACTAAAATCCGTCTTGACAAAAGAAAAGATAAGGTTAAAATGGTGAATCTTAGAGAATCCGCAAAAATGTCGGTGAGTACTGTAAAGCCTTATGCAATTCAAAAGAACATCAGTATAAAGTTAGAGGTGGATGAGAAAATTGAATTTGAGGCTGATCCCTATGATATGGAAATTATTTTTAATAATCTTCTTTCCAATGCTGTAAAGTATAACAGGGATCACGGAACTGTTGTTGTGAATATCAGCAAGCAACCTGAAGGAATTGTTATAAAGGTTACGGATAATGGTATTGGCATGACGGAGGAGGAATCATCCCAGCTTTTCAAAGAGTTTGTGAGGATTAAAAATGAGAAAACTAAAAATATAACCGGCAGTGGACTGGGACTCTCAATTGTCAGAAAAATATCCGATATTTATCACGGGAAAATCAGTGTAACAAGCAAGCCAGAAGAAGGTACAACTTTTCAGGTTGTACTTCCGGTTTAGTTATTCACCTTCCTTTGATTATTAACCAAAGCCAAGATGAAATGATGAAACTACCAGAAAAAACCGTTGAACGATTAAGTATTTACCGCAGAACTTTGCTGGATTGCCTTGCCGCTGGCAAAACCAATATTTTCTCACACGAGCTGGCAAATCTTCATAATATCACTGCCGTGCAGGTCAGAAGGGATATTATGTTTATAGGCTACAGCAGTATGCAGCGCAAGGGTTATGATGTGCGCGAATTAATTGATGTAATTGGCAGAATCATTGATTCAGAAATCAGATTAAATGTTGCCATTATTGGTATCGGTAATCTTGGGAGAGCTATTACTACCTATTTTATGGGTAAACGATCCAAGCTCAATATTATAGCAGCATTCGATTTGGATCCTAACAAAACAGACCGGGTGGTTTCGGGTGTAAAATGCCACTCCATGCAAAACATGGAAACCATTATAAGGGAAAAAGATATTTCAATTGCCATCCTTACCGTTCCTGCCGACAGTGCTGCCGGAACCACCGAAAAACTTGTGCAGGCTGGGATAAAGGGAATTCTTAATTTTACTACTATTCCGCTGAATGTCCCTGCAAGTGTCCATCTGGAGGAATATGATATGATTACCTCACTTGAAAAGGTAGCCTATTTTGTGAAGAAACAGGGGGGTAGTATGGTCTAAGGACGATGGACCATGGTCTATGGTATTAGTGATGATTAATCGCAAAAATAGTATTTGACCGGTTTAAATGCTTTATGGCGGAATTGCACTATTTTTTTTACTAATTTCGTCAGAAATTCGAACCCGTCTGTATATGAAAATTCACCGAAGCCTTGAAGAATTAAGAGGAATCAGAAATCCTGTTGTTACTACTGGAAGTTTTGATGGCGTTCACGTAGGACATAAGGCTATAATACACCGGTTAAAAAAGCTTGCCAGAGAAATTAACGGGGAAACGGTTCTGATTACATTCGACCCGCATCCGCGAAGGGTGTTGTATCCCAATACAGAAGGTAAGGACCTGCTGATGATTCTCTCACAAAAAGAGAAGATCGATCTATTGGAGAAAACAGGACTTGACCATTTGCTTATCATCAATTTTACTAAAGAATTTTCAGAAATTTCCTCAAGCGATTTTATTGAAAAAATTCTTGTTGGTATTTTACAAGCAAAAATCGTAGTTGTTGGGTTTAACCATCAGTTCGGTCACAGAAGGGAAGGGGACTTTGAATATCTTTACAAATTAAGCAGGACCCATGGTTTTGATGTGGAGGAGATTCCTGAGCAGGACATTCAGAACGAAACCGTGAGTTCCACAAAAATTCGCTCTGCACTGCTCATTGGAAATATCCAAAGGGCAAATGCTTATCTTGATAACTACTATGTTGTAAAGGGAATGTCTCATTATGCTGAGCAGCCCAGTACTATTTTTAATAAGGATATCTTTTCACTCTCTATTGAAGAAAATGTAAAACTGATTCCTCCCGACGGAGTTTATGCGGTCAGTATTAATTGCGGGAGTTTTCATAGTAAGGGCTTACTCAGCGTAAGTAACTGGGTGCTGAAGAATAATTTTTTAAGCGATGATATCCGGATAGAATTTCACCCGCTTAAAGCAGATTGTCCCCGCAACAATAAAGAAATGACTATTCATTTTCACA
>CAYOLQ010000082.1:0-11389 GCA_964404825.1 uncultured Chitinophaga sp. | reverse complement strand
ATCACGCGTGTGTTTCGACAATTGGTTCTAAGGGGGATCCGGGCGGGAGTGCAAATCCGGGTTTAATGAGGGCACAGATGGAAAGGGATATTAAAGAAATTTCGGACTTGATTTATTAGCGATCTGATAATTACACTATAGGTATTTTAGAATCGCTTTTATTCACCGTTGAGCTTTTCAAGCAACAGAGACCTGAGTTTATCCTTCTTATTTTGTTCCTGGGGGATGAGAAATTGGTCGGTTATCCTGACGGGAGGATTGCTGAATAAAAACAGATGCTGACCGATTTGCAAAGCCTCGTCTACGTCATGAGTAACGAAAATGACAGTTCTTTTGTCTTTTTCCCAGAGTTTTACAAATTCCCCGATCAGATTGTTTTTTAATTTATAATCGAGGGCTTTGAAAGGTTCATCCATAAGAATAATATCAGATTCGTAAGAAAAAGCGCGGGCAAGCGCAACTCTTTGCTTCATTCCGCCGCTTAGCTGAGACGGATAATAATTGCTGAATTTTTCAAGTTGTACCAGGTTAATGTATTCCTCCAGTCTGTTATGTAATTCGCTATAGCTCATTCTTTCCCTGAGAACAAAAGCAATATTTTCTTTCACTGTCATCCAGGGAAGAAGTCTTGGTTCCTGAAAAACACATGAGAGATCCATATTTGAAAAACCATTTATACTTCCCGATTCCGGAGTAATGGATTTATTAATTATCTGCAGCAGCGTAGTTTTTCCACAACCTGATGGACCCAGAATGCAGTTTATTGTATTGCTGAGAAAAGTAATAGAGAAATCCTGAAAGATTTCGAGATCATTATACTTTTGGTTAATATTTATAAGTTCAAGTTTCATTTCCAGCGTACGAGTTTTTTTTCTGCCAACCTGACCAGAAATTCAAAAATTGAACTTACGAGGATTGCAATCAGTGTCCATGCAATTAGTTCACTGACCTGCAAAAAAATTTGCGCATTCTGCATTTGTGTACCCACTCCAAAACCGGGTTGGGCCAGTACTTCGCCAATAATTATTGCTCTCCATCCAAATCCAAGTGCATTTGAAATCCCGCTTGTAAGGAAGGGTGAAATGGATGGAAGGTAAATTTCCCTGATGATTCTGTTTTCATTTATTTTGTAGGTTCTGCCCATTTCAATAAGGTCTTTGTCTACATTGCGGATCCCGTCGATAATATTTGTACATATAATAGGGAACATTGTAAGAATCGCAATAAAAACCGGAACCATTTCATTTCCAAGCCAGATTATTGAGAGGAGAATTAAAGAAATCACAGGAGTAGATCGGAATGTTATCAGTAAAGGGTTAAGGAAGAGACGGAATGTTGTATTTAAACCTGCCGGAATTCCCAGAAAAAGTGCAAGGGCAAGTGAAATGATAAACCCTACCAGGCCCCTTCCGATGGTTGTAAGAATTGAAGGCAAGAAGTTTTCTCTGCTAATCACATCAGCAACAGCAAGCAATGTTTTTTCGGGGGAAGGGATTAGCTGCTCTGAACCGGTCCAAAGACTTATCAGTTTCCAGATAACAAATAGAAGAATTATTGCAGAAACACTAATTAGACGGTTTTTGGTAATAAAATTCTTCATCGGGTATTTTTCCACCTATGATTAGGGGATTAAAGGTATAAAAGACTTTTAAATATTCCTGTATTCCTGCTTTTTCCTTTGCTGCTGAAGCATATTTTATATTGCAGCGGGGGATTGAAATCACTGCAAGTGCAGAATCGGGGAGGATTTCATATTTTTCAATCAATCCTGCTGCCTCATAAGAATTGGTGTTTACCCAATTTGCAGATTCCTCCAATTTTAACAGATATTCTTCAACCAGCTCGGGATGCTTTTCTGCAAATTCTTTTTTTACCAGGAGAGAAGTTTGAGTAAACGGAATGCTGTCGGCAAAGCGTTTTTCCCATTCCATATTAAGATCCATCAGCGGTTTTACTCCAGGATTCCTTTGCTGCACAAGACTTACCATAGGCTCAGAAATAACACCCAAACCGGAGATTTCAGCCGCAATAGCATTTGCAAGTTCAATATGCCCGGGAAATGAATAATCGATCCGGATGTCTGTTTCAGGGTTTAAACCGTTTGCGCCGGCAAGAAACCTGAAAAGCACATCAGGGGTATTGCCCTTTTCCATTAATGAGACCTTTTTACCTTTTAAATCAGACCAGCTATGAATGCCTGTATCGCTTCCAAACAGATAGAGAGTTCCCCAGACTGGAATAGCTGCAAGCTGATAAGCCTGACCTTTGTTATAGAGAAGAGCTGCCATCGTGGTTGGTACAACTGCAAAATCGGCTTTCCCTTCCATAATCATAGCTTTCACCTGGTTAGGGTCGTTTTTGATTTCAAAAACCGTTTTGAACGAATTACCTAATAAAGGCTTCTCATCGATCATTTTAATCATAGCCATTGCTGACGGGCCTTTTAGGGTGGCGGTAAGAATGGTGGTTTTTTGATTTGGGGGAAATTGGCAATTAGTCGCCAGAATCAGAAAGAAGAAAAAAAGGTATAAAAGGATTTTCATTTAGTTATAGACTAAGTTGACGACCGATTATTTGATAATTCGACAATTATAAAACACTGTATTCAGAATAAATAATTAATCCAAGTCAAAAGCAACACTAAATATAAAATCATATTACAAATTAACGGAAAAATAATTCCTTAAATGGCTGAGATTTTAATTTTTGAAACATTAATATGTGATGACAAGTATTGCTGGATTTTATTCACCTGATTTTTTTTTATAAAGTTAAAACCAGAAAGTCTAATGAAAAGAGAATCGTTATAATTTGAAATAAAACATGAATAAAATTCTTATAAACGACGAGGTTGTGACAAGCAGAATTTACCTGATCAGGAATGCTAAAGTTATGATAGATAAGGATTTAGCTATTCTATATGATGTTGAAACAAGAGCTCTAAATCAGGCGGTAAGGAGAAATATAAAACGATTTCCTGATGATTTTATGTTTCAAATGACTAAAGAGGAAATGGATAATTGGATGTCACAAATTGTGATAACCAAAAGTAAAAAAATGGGGTTAAGGAAACCGCCTTTAGTTTTTACCGAGCTAGGTGTTGCAATGTTATCGAGTATTTTGAGCAGTGAAAGAGCAATTATGGTTAATATCCAGATAATGCGGATATTCTCGGGAATACGCGAATTATTGGCTAAGCACGTCGAAATACTTCAAAAGTTTGAACAGATTGAGCAGAAAGCTATTGATCAGGATGAGAAAATCATGCTTATTTTTGAATACATAAAACAGCTTGAAAAAGTAAAACTGCAAGAATCGGAGCAGAAAAACCGAGTTAAGATTGGTTATAAAAAGTAGTTTTCATGATCCACTTAGTCCTTACTGACATTCCTTTCAAATTACCCTGTATTCCCCATAGCATTCGCAATGGCATTGATACTCTTTAAAAGATTAATGAGTTTTTCGGGCTTACCGGAAGGATTGCTTTTTCGCCAGTCACTAAGAAGTTTAACCTGATTAATGTGAAGGTTTTCAAGCGCTTCTGCCCGTAATAAGGTTGAATAATAATGGTTGGAACGTCGCTCATTCAGAGGCCGGCGAATAAGCTTTGACATCATCTCTCTGGTAAGTTTAAGCTCTTTCAGGATTTTGCCAAGGATTTTCCCTTTGAGCTCTTTATCTTCCACGAGACTGCTGTAACGATTTATTATTGTTTCATCAGTTGCAGCAAGGCTGGTATCGATATTTGTCAGAACATACCGTACGAAAGGATCTGTAAAAAGCAATTCCTGCAAACGGAGAAATTTTTCAGGATGCTGCTTTTGAAGAAAATCCAGAGTGGATCCCACTCCATACCAGCTTGTCAGATTGAACCGGCTCTGACTCCAGCTAAAAACCCATGGAATAGCTCTGAGGTCGGAAAGGCTCTTTTTTCCGGTTCTATGGGTGGGTCTGCTTCCGATGCGACTCGATTCAATGGCATCAATGGGAGTAGCCTGACGCAGAAATTCAACGAATCCTTCATCATGGATAAGATCTTTATAATGCCGAAGACTTTCATCTGACATAATATCGAAGATATCACCCAATTCAGGATTGGATCCGATCCCCTTTTTATGAAGCAAACTGAGCGATGTAACCCCTGCCAGCAGTAATTCCAGATTATAGGCAGCGTTGGTTTTATTTGCGTATTTCCGTTCAATAGTTTCACCCTGTTCGGTTAATTTTACATCACCACCCAGGGAACCTTCGGGGAGACTTTTCAGGAACCAGTGAGTTGGACCTGCGCCACGGCTTATTGTTCCTCCTTTCCCATGAAAGAACCGGATTCTGACACCATGTTTTTCTCCTGTTTCCAAAATACGCCGCTGAGCATTGTAAAGATTCCATGCACTTGCTATGATACCTCCGTCCTTGTTACTGTCGCTGTACCCAATCATCACCTCCTGAACAGGCCATAATTTATTTCTTTGATTTTGCTGAAAACGAATGGAGTTTTTTACAACAGGATGGGAAAGATAATTATCCATTATGCGTGAAGCGTTTTCCAGGTCGTCGATGGTTTCAAACAAAGGCACAACGTGCAGTTTCCCGGCAAGACTACCTGATGAGAAATCAGTCAGGCCGGCCTCCCGCATTAGCAAATACACAACCAGTAGATCAGAAACTGATCGTGTCATGCTGACGATAAATGATCCAACAGCTTCAGGAGAGTTCACTTCAATATGTTTGCGGATAACCCTGTATGTATCAACAATTGCTTTCGCTTCATCTTTCAATAGCCTGCTGTCCCTGCTGAAGGGCCGGTTGATAAGCAGTTCAGCGTTTATGAATCTGAGTCTTTCATCTTCAGGCAAAGCCGGATAGTTAAGATTTTTTAATCCTGCCCGCTGAATTAATTGTGTAATTGCCTCCTCGTGAAAAGCAGAATTCTGCCTGATATCAAGTTTTGCAAGATGGAATCCGAAGGTTTGTACAATCCGGATAACTTCCCTAACATCCTGTCGGGCAATTGTTGAAGCCCCGAAATCGACCAATGCTTCCGAGAGCAGGTTCAGATCGTTTATTAACTGAACAGAGAGGGTGTATGCCCCTTTCTTGTCTTTAATAATGCTTGCAGCTTCGGGGGTGAATCCTATGGGAAGTTTTGAGATTAACAAGTGAACAAATTGCCTGTAGATCTCATTTCTGTACCGATCCAGAATGGGATGTGTGCAATCGCCCAAATCGCTGATCAGAGTTTGTACCCTGTTTTGAAAAAACTCAGGAACTGCAGAAAATTCGCAGTAGAAGCTTAGTTTTTCGGATAATTCTGAAAGTTTCTCTTTTATAATCAGAACAGCGTTGAGGCGGAACTGCTTAAGAGTGTATTCAGTTATTTCTGCTGTTACCAGCGGATGCCCGTCGCGATCACCGCCTACCCAGTTTCCAAATGATATTCGTGGAAAGTTCTCTGCCCGATAAAGGTTTCCGGAATTAAAACCTGCCTCCTCCCACGATTGTATAAAACGCTTGTCCATTTCTCCGATTACAAGCGGAAATACATCTACCAGGTAATGAATAATGCTGCCAAGTTCCGATCGGACATCGGGTTTTTCCATGAAAATGTCGTCGATAAGCCAAAGCCGGTAAAGCGACAGTTTAATATCCTTTCGAATATCCTCTTGTTCACGCTTTGAATACATACTGTTTTCCCTTTTTACCATAAGAAGGTATAACTTGCGATACTGGCCCAGCACAACAGGGCGCTTTGCTTCAGTAGGATGTGCGGTAAGTACAGGTTCAATATGAATTTCAGGAAGCATGGCAAGAATTTCTTCTTCAGAAATTCCGTGAGATTTGAGAATTTCCAGGTTTTTGGCCCATAGTCCGTTGATACTTTGCAATCCCTCTGAATCCTCAAGTTTTCGACGGTTCTGAACTGCCCCGTTGACTTCTACCAGATTCAGCAGTTGAAAGGAGAGAGCCTGAAGGTGAAGGATCTTTTTTATTGAAATGTTTTCACTGTATTCATGGCTGCTGTTTATCCAGGGAATGTATGGAATAAGCTCAGATTCCTGATTTTCCTCAAGAACTTCGGCTAAGCAATTGAGCAAAAACTCAAGATCGAAGTAAGGTTTACCTAGTTTAGACTTTACTTCAGGGAAGGTGTTCATTTTTCAACAGTTTTATCTAACAACAAATTAACGATAAAAAAGTTACAATGGTGTTCGGGAGAAAATTAATGAAAATAAGCTCTACTTTTGTAAAAGATTTTCGATTTACAAAATCGGGGATACAAAAGATTATTAAAACCATAAGCATCCGGTTCTAAAATCAAGATATTTTCTTAACCAAAGAATTCAAAATGAATACCTTCGAAGATTTTAAACTGCCTGCACAACTTCAAAATGCTATTACTGATCTGGGTTTTGATAAGCCAACCCCCATACAAGCGCAGGTATTCTCTATTGTGCTTTCGGGCAGAGACCTGGTAGGAATTGCCCAGACGGGGACAGGAAAGACCATAGCCTATCTCTTACCCGTATTAAAGGATATGAAATTCTCCAAACAGTTGAATCCACGCATTCTCATTCTGGTACCTACACGTGAACTGGTAATCCAGGTGGCGGAGATGGCCTCTAAACTAGGCAGGTATTTGAATTACAGGATATCGGGAGTATATGGCGGAACGAATATCAATACACAGAAACTAGCACTGGTCAACGGAACCGATATTCTTGTCGCAACTCCGGGTCGTTTATACGATCTGGTATTATCCGGTTCCATAAATTTAAAAGGAGTAAATAAACTGGTAATCGATGAGGTTGATGTAATGCTGGATCTGGGTTTCAGGTATCAGTTGATGAATATCTTTGAACACATCCCGAAAAAAAGGCAGAATATTATGTTTTCAGCAACAATGACCAAAGATGTGGATGCCCTGATAGACGATGTCTTTGTTGCCCCTTTAAAAGTTTCCATCGCCCTTAGCGGAACCCCTTTGGAAAATATTGAGCAACAGTCTTATGCAGTAAAAAATTTCTTTACCAAAGTGAATTTATTGGATCATCTGTTACAAGACAGAAAAGAATTCCGTAAAGTTCTGGTATTTCTATCTTCGAAAAAGAATGCTGACAAGTTATACAGTACCATGGAGGAAAAGTACGGAATGGAAGCCTGCGTAATCCACTCCAATAAGACGCAAAACTATAGATTCAAATCGATACAGAAGTTTGATGAAGGAAAAAACAGGATTTTAATTTCAACGGATGTAATGGCTCGTGGTCTTGATTTGGATAAAATTACTCATGTAATAAATTTTGATACCCCGGATTATCCTGAGAATTACATGCATCGGATTGGAAGAACCGGAAGGGCGAAGGAAACAGGAAAGTCTATACTATTCTTTACTGAAAAGGAACTCCCTGCAAAGGAATCTATAGAAAGATTAATGGACTATAAAATTCCTCTTTTAGATTTTCCAGAGGAGGTAATTGTTTCGGGGGAATTGCTCCCGGAAGAACGCGTTGTTATTTCAGGCCGAAAAAATACCCAGTCTGTTTCCACAAAAGAAATTTCAGGACCCTCTTTTCACGAAAAGAAGGAGAAAAACAAGAAAACCCCTCAGGGAGGGTCATACCGAAGAGAATTGGCTAAAAAATACAAAAAGCCATTGACCAGAGGCGACAAGAATTTTAACAGAAGAAATAAAAAGAAATAGGAGTTTATTATATTGAAATCATGTTTGTGAATCAGGGAAAGTTAATTATTTTGAGGTCTCCTAAACTAAAACCAAACACAAATGAAAAGTTTATTAAATATTAAAAAAGATTTGAAAAATGGATAATGTAATTTCTGATATTCGTCAGGCACTTAAAGACAATATTGATGAAAAGTATCTGAAATCAAGTCAGAAATATTTTAAGGAAAAAGTTATATTCTATGGCGTGGGATCTGCAATTGTTGAAAAGATCGCTAAGGAATATTTTAAGAAGATAAAAGACAGAACGAAATCAGAAATATTCGATTTATGCGAGATTTTCTGGCAATCGGGATATTTGGAGGAATCATTCATTGCTTGCCATTGGTCGCACTACCAGCATAAGAATTTCACCCCAGTAGATTTTGTCACTTTTGAAAGATGGGTAAAAAATTACCTTAGCAATTGGGCATCGTGCGATACCTTGTGCAATCATACTATTGGTGAATTTCTGGAAATGTATCCCGGGTTTATCAGCGAAACAAAAAAATGGACACATTCAACAAACCGCTGGGTTAAGCGGGCAGCGGCTGTTTCTTTGATAATACCGGCACGAAAGGGAAAATTTCAGACAGATATTCTTGAAATTGCCGATGCATTGCTTCTCGACACTGATGATCTTGTTCAAAAAGGCTATGGATGGATGCTAAAAGCTGCAAGCCAGTCAAATCAGAAAGTAATATTCGATTATGTTGTGAGTAAGAAAACAATAATGCCCCGAACCTCTCTAAGATATGCAATTGAAAAGATGCCAAAGGAACTCAAAGCCGAGGCTATGAAAAAATAGCTACATAAATTTTTCATATTTAGTTTTAGAATTCATTAATATCCCTACCTTTGTTATTCAAATAACAGTATATCTGAGAAGCGATAATTTTCTCTTCAAGGATCCATTTTAACCAGTCTGATCCAAAAGAAATCCCATGGAAAAGAGAATAGGAAGCGCCTTAATCCTCGTTGAGGACAATTCAGAAGTGTCACTTCTGAACGAAATTTTATCCCGCCATGCGCATATAATTATCAGTCGGCAGGGAATTCCCCTGCGCGAAAGAAAGATTAATCTTATATCCCTAGTTCTTGAAGGTAGTACCGATGAGATTGGTGCCTTAACCGGTCAGGTTGGAAGGTTAAGAAATATCCGTATTAAATCGATATTAATCCCTCTAAAAGAATAAAAGGATGAAAAAGTTTAGCTTGCTTCTTGCCGGCTTGCTCATTTTTGGTTTTGTATTCTCCCAGGAAAGAACACTGGAAGGAAAAATTACCGGCGAAGATTTCCAGGGAGGGCTTACAGGTGCCCATATCAAAATTTTTAACAATACCGGTGATTTTGTTATCTATCAGGGAATATCTGATAGGAATGGCTCGTTTTCCATAAACGGACTTCCTGCAGAAAATCTGCTGATAACAATTTCATACCTTGGTTATCGCTTTTCGAGAGAAGAAATTGATCTCAGAAGTGAAAATATACTGAGTCTAAATGTTGTTCTGATTCCTTCGCCGGTTGAGGTGGGTGAGGTGATGGTGAATGCCTCACGCCAGGACAGGATGGTTAGGGATGTTTCTTTACCCTTATCCCTTGTAAACAAAAACCGTATCGACCAGTTGCCAGCCTTAACCCTATCAAACCTTTGTCAGGATATGCCCGGAGTAAATCTGGCTCGCGACGGGATATGGGCCACAAGCTTAAATATCAGGGGATTGACCGAGCAAAGAATCGTTACCCTTGTTGATGGAAACCGTATTGAAACTTCAACCGACATCGCTGCAGGACTGGATCTAATTGATGTAAACGATATTGAAAGAGTGGAAGTTATAAAGGGAGCAGCATCTTCACTTTACGGTACTGGGGCTCTCGGGGGAGTGGTTAATATTATTACGAGGGAGGGTCAATACCATAAAAAATTTTATGTGGGAGGAACTGTTTCAGGGATGTATCAATCGGTTAACAGGATGAATTCGGAAAACATTTCGCTAGATATGGCAGATAATAAGTGGTTTCTCCGTCTATCCGGAACATTGAGGGACGCATCGAATACTATGACCCCTGAAGGTGAACTCCTGAATTCACAATTCTCCGATAACAATTATTCTTTAAAGGCAGGAGCGAAACCATTCAGGAATCATGAATTTAATCTGAATATTCAGGGTTTTAATGCAGAGAATGTGGGAATTTCGGGAGGAAGAGCTTTCCCTGCAACAGCAACAGCCAGTTATACGGAGATTTTAAGAAATATGATTTCAGCATCCTATACTATAAATTCAGAAAAAGGGACTTTCGAGCGTATCAAGTTCAAATATTTTCACCAGTACATTCTCAGGGATGTGGAACTGAAGCCAAATGCAATGGTAACAACAACACCTTCGGGTTATCATGCCAGCAATGGGTTTCAGGTTCAGACAGATTGGGTTTTTAATGAAAACCATCAGGTAATTGCCGGAGTAGACATCTGGCAAAGGTATCTTTCAACTGAAAGGGAAAAGAGAGTTGTGTCAAACATCACGGATTCTCTGGGGAATATTACTGCAACCAATGTGACTGTGAGGGGAGAAATTCCGATCCCTGATGCATGGTTTACCAGCGCAGGAGTTTATGTTCAGGATCAGATAAAGCTGAATTCGCAGTTGAACCTGACATTTGGCGGGCGGTTTGACCTGATCAATACCCGGAATGAACAGGCTGTTGACCCCAAGTATATTATTTTTAACGGAACCCGGAATAACTCTCCTGCGATTCAAAGAATAACATTTACTGAAGGTAACATTAATAATTATAGCTGGAGTCTGGATGCCGGAGCAATGTATCATCTGGGTTCAAGAACTGATCTGACGATGACTCTCTCCAAAGCCTACAGGGCTCCCGGATTGGAAGAAAGATTTAAGTATATCGATCTTGGCAGTATTGTTGAAATCGGAGATCCGGAACTCGAACCCGAGGAAGGTTACTTTCTTGATATGGGAACCAGGGTTTGGGCAGAAAAATTTCAGTTTACAGGGAATATTTTTGCAAACTCGATGACAAACCTCATTGTATCGTCGCCGGGAGTCTTTATTTATAACTACACTTCCAATCCCTCAAATTATGATACTCTGAATGCCAATATAAATTCCAATGTTGAAAAAGCCCTGCTATATGGATTTGATGCGAGCGCCGGGTATAATATATTTGACGGGATAACAATCAGCGCCATGGCAGGATTTGTGCGGGGTAAAAACACATTGAACGGCACCGATCTGCCGCAGATTCCCCCGTTTAATGGCAGGGTTAATTTGAAGTATAATCTCTCCGGGATTTTTAGCACGGAATTGAGTGTAAACCTTACTGCAGACCAGGATAAGATCGCAACAGGTGAAAAGGAATCCAAAGGATTTGCGAGTTACGATTTTGGGATTTATTCAGTTCCTTATAAAATCCGGAACCTCAGACTGGAGGCATTTGCAGGGGTTCAGAATATCACCGACAGGTCTTACATGAATCATTTATCGACCAACCGCGGGCTTGTGAAGTATGAGCCGGGGAGGAATTTCTATCTGAAAGTCCGATTCAGCTTTTAAAACTCTGTGCATTCCTCTGTGAAACTCTGTGAAATAATTCTTACACAGAGATTTCTATGGTTAAACCAAATGTTCTTTGAAATATTTTTATGC
>CAYOLQ010000081.1:14921-16688 GCA_964404825.1 uncultured Chitinophaga sp. | reverse complement strand
AAGTCGGTTTCAATAGGAAACATTTTCATTGTTCACTATTTGAATGTGAAACATACTAAGAACAAACACTAATCATACACTTTCAGATTAGCCAAAGCGTTTTTTAGTCTGAGGAGCACTTCATCCTTTCCCAGGATCTCAGCAATATCAAACAATCCGGGCCCTTTGGAGGTTCCAACCATACAAAGTCGCCATGCATTCATAAACGGCCCCATCCCAAAGCCTTTTTCTTCAATAAAAGCTTTTACTTTTGGCTCAAGGGAATTGATGGTGAAGTCCCCGCAATGCATCAGGAAGTTATGAAGTTCTTTCATCTGTTCTGCTGCCTGGGCATTCCACCGCTTTTTAGATACTTCGGAATCATAGATTTCCGGGCGGATGAAAAAGAAGTCGGCGTGATCCCAGAGTTCATGCACAAATGTAGCACGTTCCTTAACCAGACCGGTTATTCTGAGGATCTTAGCTGTATCATTTACCGGGATCCTCTTCTCTGAAAGGATCTCCGAGAAAGCTGAGGCAAGATCAGAATCGGATTTCATTTGCAGGTACTGATGATTATACCATTTCGCTTTATCCGGATCGAATTTGGAACCCGATTTTCCCACTTTATCGAGGGAGAAAATTTTTGCCAGTTCCGGAAGGCTGAAGATCTCTTGTTCGGAACCCGGATTCCACCCGAGGAATGCGAGGATATTTACACAGGCTTCGGGAAAATACCCGGCTTCGCGGTATCCCGATGAGGTTTCTCCACTCACAGGATCTTTCCATTCCAGCGGAAATACCGGAAATCCTCCTTTATCCCCATCTCTCTTGCTGAGTTTTCCCTTACCGTCAGGTTTCAGAATCAGCGGAAGATGAGCAAATTCAGGCATGCTGCTTTCCCATCCGAATGCCCTGTATAAGGCCACATGCAGAGGCAGTGAGGGTAACCATTCCTCTCCGCGGATTACATGTGAAATTTTCATCAGGTAATCGTCGGTAACATTCGCCAGATGATAGGTTGGCATACCGTCTGATTTAAAAAGCACTTTATCATCGAGCGTGGCAGCCTGAACCCTAACCTCTCCCCTGATAATATCCTGCATTACAATTTCCTCATCCGGATTGAATTTAAACCGGATTACATATGGCTTTCCGGATGCAAGTCTCTCCGCGATTTTTGTTTCAGACATTGACAGGGAATTATTTAAAGTGTCCCTGACAGAAGCATTATATATAAAGGTCTCTTTCCTGCTTTCATATTCCTTACGCAGTTTATCAAGCTCTTCATTAGTGTCGAATGAATAGTAAGCATCTCCCGAAGCAATTAATCGGTCGGCATATTCCTTGTAAATTGTTTTTCGGTCCGACTGGCGGTACGGACCATATGATCCCCCGGCATCAACTCCTTCACCGGGAACAATTCCAGCCCATTTAAGCGATTCAATAATGTATTCCTCAGCTCCGGGAACAAATCGTGTCTGATCGGTATCTTCAATTCGTAAAATGAAGGTTCCGTTGTGCTGTTTGGCAAAAAGGAAATTAAAAATAGCAGTGCGCAAACCACCAATGTGCAGGGGTCCGGTGGGACTTGGGGCAAAGCGTACGCGAACGGGTCTGGGGGACATGGATTTTATTTTTTGCAAAGATAAATAAAAGCACTACAAAATTGTTAAGCGCAAGGGAGCAACATTAAAATCGAAATTAAATACAGTTAAGCGCAAATGCGACTGGGGCGTAACGCGGAGACGCGGTTTGAAAACGAAAAATAAATAAGGTTAAGCGCAG
>CAYOLQ010000081.1:13321-14821 GCA_964404825.1 uncultured Chitinophaga sp. | reverse complement strand
GCGGTTTGAAAACGAAAAATAAATAAGGTTAAGCGCAGATACGCCGAGGGCATAACGCGGAGACGCGGTTTGAAAACGAAAAATAAATAAGGTTAAGCGCAGATACGCCGAGGGCGTAACGCGGAGATGCGGTTTGAAAACGAAAAATAAATAAGGTTAAGCGCAGATACGCCGAGGGCGCAACACGGAGACGCGGTTTGACAACGCGGTTAAACTTCGCTTAGGTCATCTCCCCAAACAAAAACTGCGCTTCTCAAACCGCGCCTCTGCGTTTAATTTTCCTCCCAAAATAAACCGCGTTTCGCAAACCACATCCCCGACACTCAGCTCTTAAACTTCTTCTCTTCATGTTTAATATCATTTTTTGCCACCAAAGAAAATCATAATTTCGCCCGGTATTTAAATCACCCCCGATTTATGGATAGAATTCTTGTTATTGGTGCCGCAGGACAAATTGGTTCTGAGCTGGTGCTTGAACTGCGGAAGCAATACGGATACGAAAATGTTTTTGCAAGCGACATAAAACCTGCAAGCAAAGACATCATGGAGAGCGGCCCATTCCAGATTCTTGATGTAATGGACGACAAACAGCTAATTCATTTCATAATCCGTCACCGTATTACTCAAATCTACCATCTTGCCGCTGTTCTTTCCGGAAATGCTGAAAAACTCCCGATACCTGCATGGCATATCAATATGAACAGCCTCATGAACGTTCTGGAAATCTCCAGAATCGTTGAAGATGTTAAGAAAGTCTTCTGGCCCAGTTCAATTGCGGTTTTCGGACCAACAACCCCGCGACAGAATACACCACAGTTAACAACTATGGAACCCATTACGGTTTATGGAATATCCAAGCTGGCCGGTGAGCGCTGGTGCGATTATTACCATAACAAATACGGTCTGGATGTAAGAAGCATACGTTACCCGGGCCTGATCAGTTATAAAACAGAAGCCGGTGGCGGTACAACCGATTATTCCGTTGAAATCTATTACGAAGCAATCAGAAAAGGTAGTTATGAGTGTTTCCTCTCTGAGAATACCGCATTACCCATGCTCTTTATGCCCGATGCAATTCAGGGCACAATCGACCTTATGGAAGCCGACCACAGTAAACTTTCTCTTCACAGCTCTTATAATCTCGGGGGATTCAGCGTAACTCCCAAAAAAATATACCAGGAAATAAAGAAACATATACCTGATTTCAGTGTTTCCTATAAACCCGATTTCAGGCAGGCAATAGCCGACAGCTGGCCTCAAAGTATCGACGATAATGTTGCCCGCAAAGACTGGGGTTACAAATCCCGGTATGGACTGGAAAAAATGACGGAAATCATGTTGAAGGAGATACGAAAGAAAGTGGAAACAGATAAACAACAATATAAATAATAACGCAATAACAATCTAACAAAACCCGGATCAGTACCCCCCCAACCCATAGCAACGCCCCTCCCTAACCCAGGGCAACGACCTGGGAAACAAGAGCAAGCCCCTCCCTAA
>CAYOLQ010000081.1:10603-13221 GCA_964404825.1 uncultured Chitinophaga sp. | reverse complement strand
GCCCCTCCCTAACCCAGGGCAACGACCTGGGAAACAAGAGCAAGCCCCTCCCTAACCCAGGGCAACGCCCTGGGAAAAAAGGCAACGCCCTGGGAAAAAAGGGCAAACCCCTGATAACCAACAACTCCCCAAAAATAAAAAACCAAAAAACATGTACGGAGCATTCAAAAATCATCTGCAAAAGGAACTTCACGAAATAAAGGAAGCCGGACTGTATAAAAACGAACGTATTATCGCCTCGGCTCAGGATGCGGAAATTACGCTTAATACAGGTCAGAAAGTGCTGAACTTTTGTGCCAATAATTACCTTGGTTTATCCAACCATCCCGAACTGGTGGCTGCGGCAAAAGAAGCTCTCGATACTCACGGGTACGGAATGTCGTCTGTGCGGTTTATCTGCGGTACACAGGATTTGCACAAAACACTCGAGAAAAAAATTGCTGAATATTTCGGAACCGAAGATACCATTCTCTATGCTGCATGCTTCGATGCCAACGGAGGTGTATTTGAACCTCTTCTTGGTGAAAATGACGCAATTATTTCCGATGAGCTCAATCATGCTTCAATTATCGATGGAGTAAGACTTTGCAAAGCGCAACGTTACCGCTACAAAACCGCCAATATGGAAGACCTTGAGGAACAGCTCAAACTTGCTCAGTCTCAAAGGTTCCGCCTTATCGTAACCGATGGCGTATTTTCAATGGATGGACATGTGGCTCCGGTGGATAAAATTGTGAAACTGGCCGAAAAATACGATGCCATGGTCATGGTTGATGAGTGTCACTCTGCAGGCGTGGTGGGCAATACAGGCAGAGGGGTTACGGAATTGTACAATATACGCGGACAAGTTGATATTATCACCGGAACGCTCGGAAAGGCCTTTGGAGGAGCCATCGGGGGTTTTACAACCGGCAGGAAGGAAATAATTGAATTATTGCGTCAGCGATCAAGACCATATCTCTTTTCGAATTCCATTCCACCGGCTGTTACAAATGCCGGTATCCGCATGTTTGATATGATGAGCAAAACAGCTGATCTGCAGAACCGGCTTCATGAAAACACCAATTATTTTGTATCGGCTATGATTAAAGCTGGATTTGATATAAAACCAACCAAATCTGCTATTTGCGCGGTAATGCTTTATGATGCCAAATTATCGCAGGATTTTGCAGCCAATCTTCTGAAGGAAGGTATCTATGTTATCGGATTTTACTTCCCTGTTGTTGCAAAAGGTCAGGCCCGCATAAGAGTTCAGCTTTCTGCCGCACATACCAGAGAGAATCTGGATAAAGCAATTGCTGCCTTTACCAAAGTGGGGAAGGAATTAAATGTTTTGAAGAATAATTAGAAGCTTAAAGAAGTTTTCTTTCAGAAATCTTCACCCTAACCTTCGATATCCTATCCGATCGGCAGGCAATTTCACGGCTTGTTTCCTTATCGATTGTGAATCCTTCACACCGCATCGTTTCTCCCTGTTTAAAGTGTACATCAATACCTTCTTGCTCATCCATCACATATTCAAAGGGAACTCCGCAGAAAGTAAATGAAAGATGTGGTTTAGGTATTCGTACTTTCCCTTTTTCACGGGGGATCAAAAACTCTTCCTTCCTGAGCAGTGCGGGCAGTATGCTGATCTGTCCTTTTTCAATGCTAATACCCAGTTCAAGCCAGCGACTCAGGATATCTTCCTTAACCTGACCTGTCATTCCGGGCTGCTGAGCTCCAAGCATTGAGGGTGTATGTGAATAGGGGTCCGTAGTAAAAGCACCGTAATTTGCAGGATTTTTATGTAAGCCGATACCTGCTTGTATTTCGTGAAAATGTTTTTTCAACTTATTTATTACCCTGACTGATTCACCTTCTTTAATGCCTTTCTGGATAATCTCTCCTGTGCTGAGAAGTAATTTCGATACCATATGCCAGTAAATAGACCCGAGTCCTTCGTATTTGAAAAACGTTCCGCTCCTCCCGGTAAACGACTGATGATCAAACACATCTTCATAAATATCAACAATCTCCTGAATCTCTCTTTTCTTAAGGGAGATATTACTGCCCGGTGCGTTCAGAGCAGCCTTCAGAGCAGATACATTATTAAAACTACTATTAAAATGCACCAATCCTTCAACATCCTGCTGAACAATTTCAGTGTGCTTCCCATTGATAAGTTTCTTCAGAACCGATGATTTCCTGACTGACTTTTCTGATATTATGTTTTTATCTACAAATAAGGGCAGCTCCCGGTCGGGATAGAGGGTGTAGCTGTTCTGATCCTCCCGGTACATAGCACTCTTTCTTAAAGCATCGAGCAATCCGACAGCTTCTGCGGCATTGAGGTATCCTGATCCAAGAACAGAAACCTGTCCTTCGAGCATTTCATATAAATTTCTGACTACGATTTTATCATCTTTGATTCGTATCAGATTATAGGAATGGAACATCCCATCGCTGCGACGATTCAAACGTATAGTGTCGTTAAGAAATGATTGTGCAAGTTCAATAAAACCAAGTAATTCAGATTTCCGAATTACCGACTTTTTCCCTTTAAACCCTTTATAGATTTTCTGGCGGTAGGTGCTGCCGGCTATTCCAAGCTGAAAGCTCATCACTTTCCTTTGTTT
>CAYOLQ010000081.1:0-10593 GCA_964404825.1 uncultured Chitinophaga sp. | reverse complement strand
TCCCCAGATACTTTTTACCTGCGTCAAATCCGTTTTCAATATCATCCAGAAAAGTTTTTACCTCATCCGATACTTTGAATTTCACAACCGAACCATCTTGTATAAGTTTTTGCAGAAATTCAAGATGCCGGCGCAGGTGATAAAGAGTAATCATCGAAACTCCCCATCCGGTAAGGGCATTGTTAGCATCGTTCCAATCAGGTCGTTGTGTATTCATCCAGATCCCGGCACCGGGTATGAAATTGCTGAGTTTGGCAAGTATGCTTACCAGTAACTTCTCAGCAAGATTCACTTTGTAAATTTCACCGTCTTTTCCGGTAAGGAGTTTTCCGTCTGCTCCGATACCGGCAGCTTTTTTAAGAAGTTTTTTATTTACCTCTTCATCAAAAACAATACTGTCCTGGGGATTTTTTACAATTTCTTTGAATGGTTTAATACGGTAGGGTACATTAGCATAAACGAAAATGTCGCGCTGAAACCACTCGTCCATCTCCCCCGGGAAAAATTTCTCAGATATTTCAAGTAATCTGAGCAGGTAAATTATCTGATGGTCTCCCCAGTAGCCAATATTTGACCAGGGATCAGAGGGATCATGGATCTCCCAGTCGAAGCCTTCTCGGCTAATCCTGTATGGGTTGTAACCATCGGCTGTTGAGGCATTGAGGAATTTGCAAATCATTCCCCTGGTAAACAGGGGATAGGAAAAGGCTAGCGCTTCCCAGTTCTGAAAAATGTCCCTCCAGTTTCCCTGATACGAAAGAGCAGGACTCCCATCCTCATTCCGTATATTAATTGAAAAAATATTCCACGGTCTGCTGGGATCGCCATGACGACGGCTAAACGATAAGGGAAGGTATTCCAGAACAAGTCTGTAAAACTCTGTATCAGATGATTCATGAGCCTTCCGGAGCAAAGCGGGATATTCAAAAACCTCATCAAATTCCCTGAGCAAGGGTAAATATTTATTCGTAAGTTTCCTGTTAAACTGATTCAGGTGGAGGATAAAATCACTCTTCTTAATACGATATCCATCTTCAAAAATACCACCACGCATAAGGTTAAAGAGCACATTCGAAAAATGCCGTCCTGAAACGAGCTTATCCGAACATTCCTGAGCCCCGTCACCTGAAGCTACAATCCGCCGAAGGTTTTCAGTACCCTCTTCAACATCCTCCAATACCTGCTTTTTGAGTTTCAGAGGACTCTTAAGGTTTTGAATAAGATTCCTTACATCTGATGAGTCTTGTTTTAACTCTGCAACCAGTATCCAATCATGACTTTTTGCAGGTGCCAAATCCAGGGAAGCATTAATAAGAAAAGCACCGCGGGTTCCACGGGTTCCTGTTTCTTCCTTAAGTTTAAAACCTTGTCTGAAGGAATCCATTTGTTCGGTACTCAGCAGAAAAACCGGAGATTTCAATCCTGTTGTCCAAACTGTGGTAACGCGGAGTGCTTCGCTTGGTTCTGCACGGTCTACAGGAATTGATGACATGCGGAATAGTCCGAGACCTGAATTTTTAATCAGCTCATTTTTCTTGTAGGCATCCATCAGTGTTGAAAACTGAATCTGAGTTGTTCTGATGATTCCAAATGGGAGAATATTCAGAATTCCATCCAGGATTTCAATTTCAACCTTCTTCCTGGAATTATTAGTGACTTCAGCTTTTCTTACCCAACCAAAACGGTCGGAATTCATCCAGGAGTAACGGAAGGTGAGACCGAGATCGATGTTTTCCTCCTCAAAAATCAGTTTGTTTCCCGGAACATTTTTATAAATGTTTCTAACGATGTTGTAAACTGATGAATACCTGCTGGTAAAAGGTTCCCACAAATAGTTCCTTCCATCCTTAATACATTTAATAATGGTTTTGCTGCCGGTATTATCAGCAGAATCCTGCACCTTATCGTCAGTATAATAAGGGAAAAGCGAATTGTCAGGATTCACACGGCCAGCGGTAACTCCACCGTTACTCGAAATATACATCCAATGGTTTGTATTGCTGACGATGCTCATCAGGAAATGAGGCATCCTGTCGTAATTACGTATGCAATAGAAATCTTCATTTCCGATATTAACGATTCCGGAATGTACATTTCCTTTGGAAACCTTTATGGCAGTGTCTCCAATAAATAAGCCTGACTTTCTCATGTGTAAGAAATTCTATCCTTCAGTTAGTATTCCTATTTTACAGTGAAAGGGAAATTAACCGTTGCGGCATGGTTTTTACCATCAAGAACATAAACAAACAAGCGGTAATTACCCGGATTTTTGGGTGCATTGAAAATCACTTTATCTGCTGCTGCCTCTTTAACCAGTTCGTTTAAGGCTTCCGGACGTGTTTCAAAATCTCCCCCGTCCTTCAGATCCGTACTTTCGTGCAGTACTTCTGTACGTAAAGTAATGGTATCGTTATCGGGATCCATGGCCTGAATGGAAGAAACATATTCTTCACCGGGTTTGAGTGTAATATTATCGAAACGGGTTTTCCCGTTAAGAGTGGCTGAAGCAATAGACGGACTGCGATTTTCCGGCCAGCTGCCTGTCCAGAATTTATGCATCTGGTCGATAGCTTCGGTTTCTTCACCGTTTTCAGTGAAAAGGCCATACCAGGTAGGTGTTCTTTCCTGTTTTTGTCCCCATAAAAATACAAAAGAACCCATACAGTTGTTTGTGTCGGCAAGAATAGCTTTTTCATATCTTTCTGCAATGGCCACTGCTTTTTCTGAAGAGGTCTGTTCAATAGGAGCATTCCATGAGGTTAATCCTACTTCCCAATGACCTGTTGCACCCCATTCTGAAACAATATAAGGTTTGGTGTAACCTGCATCAGCAAGTCGTTGCGGGAGATTAACAATATCACCGTACATCTGAACACATAGAAAATCCAAATCCGGGCAATTTGCAGCAATATAATCAACCTCGTTTTTACCTATTCCGGCAAGCATGGTTGTTGCCGGGTGGTTTCCGTCGACTTCATGAATCATTGCAGCAATATCCTGAACAGCATCCCACACCTTATTATTTGTAGCGCGCAGATTGAGTTCATTTCCTATTCCCCAGCCGAGCAAAGCAGGGTGATCTTTCAAAGCAACAATATCTTTCTTTATGGAAGCGAGCTGTTTTGCAACCTGAGCCGTATCGTTGTAGTCAAAGCCATGACGTTCACGGGCCACTTCAATACCCATCATTACCATAATACCGTTTTTCTGTGCATCGTCGAGTATTTCCATACCGCTTCTTTGTCCGTTTTCTACACGCCACGTGCGCATTGCGTTTGCTCCGTGCTTAGCAAGAGATTCAATATTGCCAAATTCGCAGCCTCCGCCTTTTACAAAAAACTCTTCTCCATTTACAAAAAGACGGCTTTTACCATCTGTGTTTCTGAGTTCAACTTTTGAACCTGTGTAGTCTGTTTTTTTGGTTGTGCCGGAATTACATCCGCCCAAAATAAGTGTA
This sequence comes from uncultured Chitinophaga sp., assembly GCA_964404825.1. Taxonomy (GTDB): domain Bacteria; phylum Bacteroidota; class Bacteroidia; order Bacteroidales; genus JACJXF01. The sequence goes on along the minus strand of CAYOLQ010000081.1, from coordinate 7,136 downwards.
AGCATTGCCAGAATAATTAAAGCATTGTTTTTCATATCTTTGATTTTAATTCAATGTTATTTATTTACAAGAAAAGTTTCTATTTCTTCAAGGGATTTCCCTTTTGTTTCCGGGATGTACTTCAACACAAACAAGAGGGTCAGGAATCCAAAACCTGCAAACAGGTAGAAGGTTGTTGAGGAGCCCAAAAATTCAAGTTCCATTGGAAAAACCGAGGCAACTGAAAAGCTGACGATTGAATTCCAGAAACCTACTATTGATATTGCAAGTCCCCTGAGTTTATTCGGGAATATCTCCGACAGCAGAGCCCACATTACAGGCCCAAGCGATATGGCAAATGATGCAACATACATTATCAGTCCGATAAGCACCCAAATGGATCGAATGGAGATACTATGCTTAAGTATAAGTTCTTTGTATAAATTATAATTCTCCTGACCTATCCCGGCTTTAATCTCATCAAAAAAAGCAACTTCTGTGGTATAAACTTTATCCTTATACTTGCTTAGGTCATCGGTTACAGGAATAGCGTTCTGAGGATGAATGCCTGCATTTATTTCTGATTTAATATTTTCAAGACCCGCATCGTTTATTGTGTATTTTGCGTTACCGAAAGAAAACCCGGTTATAAAAAGGGAAATAGTAATACCGATGGATCCGATAATTAACAGGGGTTTTCGTCCCAGCCGATCAATCAGGAACATAGCTACAATTGTCATTACTACATTGGTAAGCCCAATGATAATTGCCTGCATAAATGCAGCGTCTTTCCCTCCGCCAGCCATTTCAAAGATCATAGGGGCATAGTAAAAGATAGCATTAATACCGGTGATCTGCTGGAAAAAGGCAATACCTAAACCTATTATAAGAACGGTCTTCATTTTTTTGGAGAAAACTTCCTTAAAACCGGCCTTTTCAGAATTGATGTCTTTGTTTAAACTCTCACGAATCTCTTTGAATTCAACCTTGGCCTGCTCTTTACCGTTAATTTTCTCAAGAACTGTTATAGCCTCCTCATCTTTGCCTTTTTGCATGAGCCAGCGCGGACTTCTTGGAACAAAGAACAGGAATATAAAATAGAGCAATGCGGGTATCAGTCCGACGCCAAGCATCCAGCGCCATTTCATGTCGGGATCAGAAATACTTTGCTGAAGAAAATAATTGGAAAAATAAGCTATTGAAATACCCAGAACAATGTTTAACTGGTTAAAGGTAACCAACGTTCCCCGGAGCTTGCGGGGAGCTATTTCTGCAATGTACATCGGGGCAATCAAGATTGCCATTCCAACACCAATCCCTCCCACTATTCTGGCAGAAATGAAGAATATTACATTATGCGACAATGCTGTTCCTGCAGCACAATAAGCAAAGAGAAGGGCTGTAAAAATGAGTATTTTTTTCCTCCCGAACCGGTCTGCCAGTGATCCGGCAATTATATTACCAAAAATGGCTCCCAGGATAATGGAGCCGACTGAAAAGCCAATAAGCCATGAGCCTGTATCCAGGCCAAATGACACTTTATAAAAGGGCGTTGCCCCCGAAATAACTGCACTGTCAAATCCCAGAAGAAAACCGCCCAGGGCTACGATCAGGGAGATGATAACTGAAAAAAGTTTGTTACTCTTCATTTTACTTTGGATAAGTGGTTTTAGTCTTTAATAAATTTAGAGAAATATATCTGATCCGGTGTTGTAACTTCAATGAAATATACACCGGAACGCAAGTCTTTAATCCTACCGCTAAAGACAAATTGCTGTTCTCCTGAACCTGTATTCTTATGTACCTCTGAAAACATCAGTTTTCCGGAAACATCCAGAAACCTGAAGTTTATCTCTCCCGCCTTTTCAAGTCTGAGGTTTACATGCAGGATACCGCTAACTGGATTGGGAAACAGGCCCACACGTTTTCCGGAAGAACGATTTTCTTCTACAGAAACTGAATTATCCACCATCAGAGTGATTGGGCCCAGATTAAATCCCCCTTTAACAGCAAGTATACGGAGAATGGTATCCGTTTCATAAAGGTAAAGAAGTCGCTGTGAAAGTGTAACGAAGGTTGTCCACGCTCCTGTGCTTACAACAGGAATATCAGTTACTCTTGATTCTCCGTTTACCAATACTCTGATTGGCCCCATAGCCGTGGTGTTCTGTGAAGCCACCTTCATTTCGATACGGTAATAGCCTTCAGCAGGTACCTTAATTGTATATTCGAGCCATTCTCCCGTAGAAATATAACCCACATTTGTAAAAAGTGGTTGAGTTTCTGTATCCACACCTTCATCTTCGCGAGGTCCGCCTGTTCCCTGATTGCTGGCAGGGCCCGTATCGTGATAGGAAACACCCTCACCTCCAAAATCATAATTCGTTGCACTTATCGTTCCGGGAATCAAAAACGGAGTTTCCGGATCGGGATAAGGATGCTTTCCATATTTATAAATCGTTTTAGAGATCGTTTGTGTCAGGCAGGAATTTGTAACCTGAACACTAACTTCCCCACTGGCTTGTCCCCATATAACTTCAGCAGAACTGCTGGTTTCGCCGGTAATGACGGATGCATCGGAAGGAACTGTCCATAGATAATCCGTTTCATTCATTACCGGCAGGGAAAAAAGCAAATTTCCGGCTACCTTATCGAAAAATAAAGGACCTGCTATTTCAGGTGATTGAACACTTACATTTTTTTTAAAAATATAGCTGGAGCAGGGTGCTGTAACTGCACAGGAAATTTCTCCGGCATTGCAACCCCAGTCAACCAGAACGGCACTTGAATCGGACGGTGAAAGAAGTGTTACGCCATCGGGAACGGTCCATTGAAACGTGCGGCCTTCGAGAGGTTTAAGGTCGTAACTTATCTCCTTTTCGTTTGCAACAACGGTATCCTTGCCCTGCATTTCATCTGCATCGGCCAATTGGTAAACCCTGACATAATCAATTTCAAATTTCTGAGGAAACACGGTGGTTCCATCTGGAACGCCGGGCCAGTCGCCACCAATAGCAAGATTAAGGATTATGAAGTATTTCTGGTGGAACTCTGTCATGGCGCTGGAACTGATATTCATGGTGTAAAACTGAACCCCGTCGAGATACCAGTAGGCAGTTGTTTTATTCCATACATATGAAAAAACGTGAAAGTCATCGGCAAATTTGCCTGAAGGCAGGGATTTATTTCCTCCCTGGTAAGAATGTGTACCGCTGGCATTGGCCCAATGGTTGGTTCCGTAGGTGGTGCGATCGCGAGCACCGGATCCCCCAATCAGTTCCATGATATCCATCTCCCCGCATTTTGGCCAGCCAACCGCACCGATGTTCGCTCCCAGAGTCCAGAATGCCGGCCAGATACCCTGTCCGTAAGGCAGTTTCATGCGGGCTTCAATTTTCCCGTACATAAATTCAGCTTTACCTCTGGTGTTGATGCGGGCAGAAGTATACGCCTGTCCACCAAGGTTTTCTTTGAGTCCGGTAATTACAAGACTTCCATTTTCGACCCAGCAATTATCCTTATCATTTTGGGTATAATACTGCTTTTCGTTATTTGCGCCTCCGTTATTTCCAACCTCCATATTCCAGATTTTCGAATCGGGAAAACCTGTATAATTAAATTCTTCTGACCATACCAGTTCAAAGCACTGAGAAAAAGCTTTCGGGAACCCGATAAAAAAGAATAAAAATAAGGCAAGAGAAACAATCTGAATTTTCCTGTTCATTGCTGGAGTTTATGCAGTTAGTAAGTAAATAGTGGTATAAAAATACTGCCCTAAGGTAAATAATATTTCGATAATATCATTAGTCAGCAAGAGGTTGGAAGAAGGGGAGTGGGGATGTTAAGGGAATGAATTATAAAAAATGCCTGAACCGTTCAAAGTTTTTTGTCATTCAGACATTAAAACTTTATCCGCTTCAGGCACATTTCAAACCAAAACCAAAGCTTTTCTATCCGCACTTGGAAGAGCCGCAGCTTGTACAAATCAGGCAGCCTTCCTGATAAACCATACTATCGGAATGACAATCCTGGCAGGTGTGTCCGCCCTTTACTTTAGTGCCGTTGGGAATGTACTTTCGTAATGCACGTTCCACGCCTGCGGTCCAGGTATTAATGGCATCGTTATCAAGGCGAAGTGAACCAATAAGGTCAACAACGTCAGCAATAGGCATACCATGGCGAAGAACACCGGAAATAAGTTTGGCGTAGTTCCAGTATTCCTTATTAAACTGGTGTGATAAACCTCCGTTTGTATTTTTGTAACCGAATTTGTCGGTGTACTGAAAATCGTACCGGGGTTTACTATCATCCCCTACATTTTTTATAATTTTCCCTTTGGAGATGGATTTTGGGATCGGGAATATTTCATCATCCTGGAGACCTGTAAAAATCTCATACGGACGGTTGTCCTTTATACCTATAAATGCTATCCATTTTTCATTATTATTAACGAAACGGATTATTTCAGCATCGAGTTCTTTTGGTCTTTTGGGTCTGACGTTTTCAACATTACCTTCCTGCCCTTCGCACTTCTTTTTCTTATCGTCGTTTGCAATCAGAACGCCCGATCTGGAACCATCGCGGTATACAGTCACTCCTTTGCATCCGCTTCTCCACGCTTTCACATAAAGTTCATCAACGAGCTCTTCCTTTGCATCGTTGGGGAGGTTAATGGTAACGCTGATGGAGTGATCAACCCATTTCTGAATCTGACCCTGCATATTTACTTTTGCCACCCAATCAACATCATTTGAAGTAGCCTTGTAATAGGGTGATTTTTTTACAACTTCCTGTACTTTATCATCCTCCCACGACATAACTTCTACGGCATCATAACCATTAACTTCAAGCCAGGTTATAAATTTATGGTGCAAAACGTTGTACTGTTCCCAGCTGTCGCCAACTTCGTCGACAAATGTAATTCGTGTATCTTTGTCGTTCGGGTTTACTTTTCTTCTTCTCTGGTAAGCGGGAAGGAAAACCGGCTCGATACCCGAGGTTGTCTGGGTCATAAGACTGGTAGTGCCTGTTGGGGCAATAGTAAGGAGAGAAATATTTCTTCTTCCGTATTTCGCCATATCTTCGTAAAGTTTCGGGTCCTCAGCTTTCAGTCGGTTGATAAAGGGATTATCCTTTTCTCTCTGCGCATTAAAAATTTTAAATGCACCTCTTTCCTTTGCCATTACGGTTGAAGAACGGTAAGCTTCCAGAGCAACGGTTTTATGAATTTCCACGGAAAAATCTATAGCATTGTCACTGCCATAAATTAGTCCAAGAGCAGCAAGCATATCGCCTTCGGCAGTAATTCCCACACCGGTTCTGCGGCCTTCGGTGGCCTTAATACGGATCTTATCCCATAAACGACGCTCAACGCCTTTGATTTCAATATCTTCAGGATCATTATCAATTTTGGATATAATAGCATCCACCTTTTCGATCTCGAGATCGATAATGTCGTCCATCATTCTCTGAGCAATGCCCACATGTTTTTTAAACAGATCAAAATTAAACTTTGCCTGCGGAGTAAAAGGATTCTCTACGTAACCATAAAGGTTTATTGCTAACAAACGGCAGCTGTCATATGGGCATAGAGGGATCTCTCCGCATGGATTGGTCGAAACGGTTTTATAACCTAAATCAGCGTAACAATCCGCAACAGATTCCTTTGAAATGGTATCCCAGAATAGAATGCCGGGTTCTGCAGATTTCCAAGCGTTGTGTACAATTTTTCCCCAGAGTTTGCGGGCATCAATTTCTTTGGTGTAAACCGGATTTGGAGAATCGATAGGATATTGCTGAACGAATGGTGTATTGTTAACAACTGCTTCCATAAACTCGTCGCTGATTCTAACGGAAACGTTAGCACCGGTAACTTTTCCCGATTCAAGTTTCGCATCAATAAAGCGTTCAGCATCCGGATGTTTAATTGAAATACTCAGCATGAGAGCACCTCTTCTGCCATCCTGAGCTACTTCACGGGTTGAATTGGAGTAGCGTTCCATAAAGGGAACAACACCAGTTGAAGTAAGCGCGCTGTTGAGAACAGGGCTGCCTGTAGGCCTGATATGCGACAAATCGTGTCCCACGCCGCCTCTTCGTTTCATAAGCTGAACCTGCTCCTGATCGATTTTCATAATGCCTCCGTATGAATCGGAGGGTCCGTCATGACCAATGACAAAGCAATTAGACAAGGAAGCAACCTGAAAATTATTACCTATACCTGTCATAGGAGATCCCTGAGGAACAATATATTTAAAATCCTGAAGCAGGGAATAAAGTTCCTTTGCAGAAATAGGATTGGGGTATTTGGATTCGATACGGGCAATTTCATTGGCTATTCTGTGGTGCATGTCGTCGGGTGACTTTTCATACAAAGCACCATATGAATCTTTAAGGGCATATTTATTCACCCATACTTTAGCTGCGAGTTCATCTCCCCTGAAATATTTCAGGGATTCCTGAAATGCTTCATCATGGGTATATGTGATTTTCGGATTTTTAGGGTTCACCTGATTTACTTCAGTCACTTCTGCGTTTGCATCAAACAAAAGCTCAGATTTTCTTATTGCAGCCAATTCGTCCATTTCAAGCTTTCCTTTTTGTGGGTTAGTTTCCAATTCATTAGGGGGTTTTGCTCCTGTGAAAACAGGTAATGCAATTTATGTATACAGACCTACCCTACCAAGTTTTTTAAATCTGTATTTATTAACATTCGTATTTACTTTTCAACGATCCTGAAAACCACATTGATTACCAGCGATTTACTATTAACAAGTGTAAATAAAATCAAAATATATTCAGATAGCCGGGTCTTTTATCAACATTTTCTATATAGGTAAATTGTCGGAAAAATACATCCCGGGACGGACATATTTCAGGATTTTAAGTTAGAAAGAAATACAGGCTGTATGGAAATAAAAATGTTTGTTTTTATTAACAAGATTTGAATAGTTAGAAACCATACCCTGTTTAAAAATTAAAAACCGGAAAAACGAATAATAAAGAAAAAATGACTCCCGCTTATAAATCAGTGCATTGGGAGGCCAAGCCACTCAGGCTGTTCAGGGTCAACAGATTTTCAGGCATTAGTTTGCATGGCTCGGTCGATGATGGTGCGGGTTGCTCCCAGTTTCGAATGGATATAATTTTTAGCCAGA
>CAYOLQ010000080.1:0-16830 GCA_964404825.1 uncultured Chitinophaga sp. | reverse complement strand
TGTTTTCCATAATTTTCTCGATCTGCTGATCCGTCAATGTCTTGTCGTCATCCCTCAGTATGAAACTTACGGCGTACGATTTTTTACCGGCAGCGATTTTATCTCCCTCGTAAACATCGAAGAGAACAACGTTTCTAAGAAGTTTTCTCTCTGCCTTCTGTGCAGCGTTTTTAATCTGTTCGTAGGTAACAGATTTTTCAAGCACCATGCTCAGATCCCGCTTAACTTCAGGATATTTCGGCAAACCAGTGAATTTTGTACTGTGCTTTTTAATTTCTTTCATTACCTGATCCCAGCTAAAATCAGCAAAATATACATCCTGTTTTATTTCAAAAATGGATAAATGGTTCTTATGAATTTTCCCGAACGATACCAGAATTTTCCCATTCAAACTTATATCTAGTCCCTCGGAATAAAAATCTGATAAAGTAGAACCAACTTTAAGTGAACCCTCATTAAAACCGAGCCGTTTCAGCACAAGTTCTACATATGACTTTAACTGATAAAAATTTCCGGCCGATGAAGGTGAATTCCAGTTGGCCTGGTATTTATCCCCGGAAATTAGTAAAGCCAGATGCGACTCTTCGAAGTATTTGTCGTGAGGATTGCTGCTCACTTTATCCGTCAGGAGATAAGTATTGCCGAATTCATAAAACCTCAGGTCAGCATTCTTACGGTTAACATTATATATGAGGGATTCCAGTGCTCCGTACAGAAGATTTTTCCTCAGCACATTCAGATCGGAACTCAATGGATTGGAAATTCTTACCAGCTGGTTATCTTCTCCGGCTTCTTTTTCATATAGCGATGATCGGGTAAGTGAATTGGACATAATTTCCAGAAAGCCGTTACTGCTTAGAAAACCGGAAACAAGGTTTACCATTTTTTCCTTATCAGGCTTGTTGCTGTATGATAATGCCGAATGCAGACTCTCACCCATCCTGATATTGTTGTAGCCGTATATTCTGAGGATTTCCTCAATTACGTCTGCTTCACGCCTTACATCAACACGATAGGGAGGAACAAGTAATTTCAGACCATCAGAATTGTCCTCATCAATCTTTATTTCGAGGGATGATAGTATGCTTTTTATCCTTTCTTTTTCAATTTCCTGACCAATCAGGCGATGAACATTTTTGTAAGAAAGATTAACTATAAAGTCTTTTACAGGGGAGGGATACACATCAACAATCTCCGAAGAAATACTCCCGCCTGCGAGTTCTTTTATCAGCAGGGCGGCCCGTTTCATCGCATAAATAGTGATGTTTGGATCTGTACCTCTTTCAAAACGAAAGGAAGAATCGGTGTTCAGCATATGCCTGCGAGCAGTTTTCCGCACGTGAACAGGACTGAAACAGGCACTTTCGATAAAAACACTCGTTGTAGTGTCTTTAACACCCGATTTTGATCCCCCGAAAACACCCGCAATACACATACCCTCTTCTGCATTACAAATCATAAGATCTTCAGAAGACAATTTTCTTTCCATCTCATCGAGAGTAGTAAATTGGGTACCTTCCGGAAGGGTTCTTACCACAACTTTTTTACCTTTTATCTCATCTGCATCGAAAGCGTGAAGTGGCTGCCCGGTTTCATGCAACACAAAGTTTGTAATATCTACAATGTTATTGATGCTTTTGAGTCCGATGGCACTAAGTTTGTTTTTCAGCCAGTCGGGAGAAGGCTTCACCTGTATTCCGCTGACAGTGATTCCACTATAACGCAGGCAGGATTCAGGATTCAGGATTTCAACCGGAATGCTTAGGTTTTTGTTATCAGTTTTGAAGTCCGACACTGAGGGAAGTTTCAGCTCTGTCTTCTGAGTTTGGGAAAGGTATGCTGCAAGATCGCGTGCCACACCAAAATGCGAAGCAGCATCGATACGGTTTGGGGTAAGTCCGATTTCCATAACAAAATCGCTTTCTATCCCGAAATATTCTGACGCAGATGTGCCGGGAGTTGCAGAAGGATCAAGAACCATAATGCCATCATGGTCTTTTCCGAGTCCAAGCTCATCTTCAGCGCAAATCATTCCTTCTGAAACTTCATCACGGATTTTGGATTTTTTTATAGTAAAGCTCTCTTCACCTTTATAAATAACTGCCCCAACCGTGGCAACCGGAACTTTTTGTCCTGCCCTGACATTGGGTGCGCCGCAAACAACCTGAACAGGTATTCCGCTACCGAGGTTAACGGTTGTAATGCTTAGCTTATCCGCATTCGGATGCTTCACACATGTGAGTACCTCAGCTACAACCACACCTTTTAAACCGCCTTTTACACTTTCTGTTTCTTCAAGGCTCTCCACTTCCAAGCCAATGCTGGTAAGTATTCTGGAAGTTTCTTCGGGGGAGGGGATGGGCTTAATGTATTCTTTTAGCCAGTTGTATGAAATTTTCATTTTTATTAACTTCTTAAGCGAACAAAAATAACAATATTTAGCGGAGTCACAACGGGAGATTCAGGTAATTTGGGATTCTTTTCTACGTCTGGTATTGTTTCTTCTTTTATATTCAATATTTTTGTAATGCTTTAAAAAAAATAGGTGGTTAAAAAAAAGTGACTTGAATAAGGAAAAATTAATACTCGTATCAAACGACGATGGTGTTGAAGCAAAAGGTCTGAAAACATTAATTGAAGTGGCAATGCGCTTTGGAAAAGTTGTTGTTGTTGCACCTTCAGAGGCTATGTCGGGAATGTCGCACGCAATCACCATCAAGAATCCTTTGAGGGCAAAGCTTGTGAAAAAAGACGAATCGCTTGAAATATATAGTTGTTCAGGTACACCGGTCGATTGTATAAAACTTGCGGTGAATCAGTTGTTGGGAGGAAAACCTCCTGATTTGGTTTTATCAGGGATAAACCATGGTTCCAATTCATCATCAAGTGTTGTATATTCGGGTACAATGGCTGTTGCTATGGAAGGATGCATTAACCAGATTCCGTCTGTGGGTTTTTCTTTGCTGAGTTATGATCCGGATGCAGATTTTACCACAGCAGGCGACATTGCGGAAAAAGTAATTGAGAATGTTTTAGAAAGGGGTTTACCGGATGGCATTTGTCTGAATGTAAATATTCCAAATCTTCCCATTAAAGATATTAAGGGAATTCAGGTTTGCAGACAGGCCAAAGGTTTGTGGAAAGAAGAATTTGTTAAACGGGTGGATCCTCATAAAGGAGAGTATTACTGGCTTACAGGATATTATCTCAACCTTGAAGAGAACTCAGAGGACACTGATGAATATGCTCTGGCTCATAATTTTGCAACAATAGTTCCAATAGAGATCGACCATACTGCATATAACGCAATTCCGGATATTAAAAAATGGAAGCTTTAAAACTATGAAAAAGACTTTTTCAGATTCTTTCTTATTCGGCTTGATTACAGGTCTGATTATTCAGGTGCTAGCGTTTTTCCTAATCCTGTTTCTCAATAAATCACTTATAGGATATACTGAACGATCTGTGTTCGAATTTCTGGATTACCTGATGGGTTTTGCTGAAGGTAAATCGCATATTATACCCAAATTACTGAGTCTGGCAGCCATTTCTGATTTGCTGTTGTTTTTTATATACCTCTGGACTAACTGGCTGAAAAGTGCCAGGGGAGTTATCGGATCAGCTTTTATTCTGGGTACTCTCATACTTCTTCTTAAATTTATCTGAGCGGAATGCGCTATTATCTTATTGCCGGCGAAGCATCGGGCGATCTGCACGGTTCAAACCTGATGAAGGCCCTGAAAGAAACCGATCCAATGGCAGAATTCAGGTTTTACGGGGGAGATCTGATGAGTGAAGCAGGAGGTACTCTTGTAAAGCATTACAGGGAAATGGCATTTATGGGTTTTGTGGATGTGCTCGCCAATATCCGCACAATTAAACGAAATTTAAGGATTTGTAAAAGGGATATTCTGGAATTCAGACCCGATGCCCTGATCCTCATCGATTATGCAGGTTTTAACCTGCGGATTGCAAGCTTCGCCCATAAAAATTCAATCAAATCCTTTTTTTACATTGCACCCAAAGTATGGGCCTGGAAAAAGAACAGGATTAGTAAACTTAAAAAGCACATTCATAAGCTTTTTGTGATTTTTCCATTTGAGATTGAGTTTTTCCGTGAAAACGGCCTCGAAGTGGAGTTTTACGGTAATCCCCTGAAAGATTCACTGGCAAGATTCCGTGAATCGCAACCGGCAAATTCAGACTTCAGAAAAGAAAACTCCCTTTCAGAAAAACCAATTATAGCACTGCTTAGCGGGAGCCGGGTGCATGAGATCAGTCGTTGTCTTCCTGAAATGCTTGCTTCGGCAAAAGCTTTTCCTGAATACCAGTTTGTTGTGGCCGGAGCCCCTTCCGTTCCGGAAGAACTTTACAGGAAGTTTCTTGATGGCAGCAACATAAAAATCGTTTACGGCAAGACGTATTCTCTTCTTGAAAATGCCTATGCAGCCGTTGTTACCTCCGGAACTGCTACGCTTGAAACAGCCTTATTCAGAGTTCCTCAGGTTGTAATCTATAAAACCGGATTCCTGACTTTTCATTTGGGTAAACTTTTGGTGAACATTCGCTTTTTTTCACTTGTTAATCTTATTGCAGGAAGGGAACTTGTAAAGGAACTATTGCAGTTTAATCTTTCATCAGATATTCAAACCGAGCTTGAACAAATTTGCAAAAATAAAGCCAGAAGGCAGAAAATTCTTGATGGTTATGATCAGATTATTTCTTCCCTCGGGGGAGACGGCACTTCCAACAGAATAGCACGACGGATATGGGAAATGACAACGGAAAAATAGTACTGTTCGCGTTTTTTCTTGCCTTGCTCTGGTCTGTCCCAGCAGAACTCTCAGCTCAAAGGATAAGGATCGGTCTGTTCGATAATCAGGTGATCGGGACTTTTGTGTTTCACTGTACAGGTGGCGAGTATCAGATAAGCGGCGATGAGGCAAGCATAACTAAAATTGTAACGGGTGAATTGGTTTATATTTCCCTGATAGAAGGAATGCTGGTACTCAGGAATGGGGATCTTCATTTCGGATCTTTCGATAAGCTGGATTTTACCGAGTCAGGGAGGAACTGCAGCTTTCGGCTGAAACTGGTAAATCCTGTCCGCGAACCCTTAAACTACCAGGGACATCTCGATGTTCGCCTTTTTCACGGTTCTATTCAGATTATTAATGAACTCCACCTGAATGATTATCTGGCAGGAGTTGTGGAGGCTGAAGGCGGTGCGTCTGCTGGAACCGAGTTCTATAAAGCTCAGGCAATACTCAGCAGAAGTTATGCAGTTAAAAACTGGGAAAGACACCCGGGTCAGGACATGAACCTTTGCGACAATACCCATTGCCAGGCGTTTCATGGCATCAGCGATGAAAATCCAATTATCTATGAGTCGGTGCTTGCTACAAACGGACTGGTTCTGGCCGATCAGAATTCTTCGATAGTCTCTGCAATTTATCACTCCAACAGCGGAGGCGAAACCCAAAGAGCATCCGACATCTGGAATAGGGGAGATGAATACCTGCAGGCGGTGGTGGATCCCTTTTCAAACGAACAAAGAAGTGCAACATGGGAAAAGTCTGTTAGTCTTGAGGAATGGAAAAATTACCTTTCGACGAAAAGCAAATACGACATCAGAAAGCTTACTCCTGAACAGCTTTTAATTGTTCAGGAGCACAGGAAAAAGTTTTTTATCGTGGGATCCGATTCAATACGGATTGCTGATATACGAAATGACCTCCAGTTGCGTTCCACCTTTTTTACTACAGAAGTACGAAACGATTCACTTCTTTTTCACGGACGAGGCTACGGTCATGGTGTTGGAATGAGTCAGGAAGGAGCAATGGAAATGGACCGGCAAGGTTATTCGTATTCCGATATTCTCAGGTTTTATTTTTACAATGTTCAGATTATTGAGATATCGGATGTGCCAAAATCTGAGATACCTGCCGGCTTCAGATAAGGTTTGATTATTCCGACTTTTACTGTATTTTCGCTCATTCATTTTTTACTATGTTCACAATCTACAGAAGGGAAATCAGAGGATTCTTCAGTTCATTTACCGGCCTTATGGTTATGGTGGTGTTTTTGTTGCTCACAAGTCTTTTTATGTGGGTTTTCAGCGGACAGATGAACGTTCTCGAAAATGGATATGCCAGCATGGATACCTTGTTTTCACTGGCTCCCTGGGTCTTTCTTTTTCTGGTTCCCGCAATTAGCATGCGAATGCTGGCTGAAGAAAAGCGCAGCGGGACCCTTGAATTGCTTTTTACCAGGCCGGTGCGTGAGATTGAAATAGTAGCTGCAAAATTTGCTGCCACATGGACATTGGTAATTCTTTCCCTTGTTCCTACGGTCTTGTTTTATGGATCCATTTACCTTCTTGGAAGTCCCCCCGGCAATCTTGATGCCGGCGGAACCTGGGGCTCTTACATCGGACTTGTTTTTTTAGGGGGGATATATGCATCCATAGGAGTTTTTTCTTCCTCATTAACCGAAAATCAGATTATTGCATTTATACTGGCAGTATTGTTTTCATTCACATTTTACCTTGGATTCAGCTTCATTGCTACCATTGCCAGTTCAGGTGAATGGGGCAGCATTATCGAAAAATTCGGAATTGATTACCATTATCAGTCGGTTTCACGCGGAGTGATTGATAGTCGTGACATTGTTTACTTTTTATCCGTTATTATACTTTTTCTCTTTATAACCAAAATTAACCTGCAAAGCAGGAAATGGTAATCAGTTAGTATGAACAGGAAGGAACTCAGACGTAAGCATTTTATCCAGCTTGTAGTTATGATTGCACTGGTTATTCTTGCAAATATATTTGCAGGAGTCCGCTTTTTTCGTCTGGATCTGAGTTCGGAAAAACGCTATACTCTGAATAAAAACTCCCGCGAAATATTAGTTAACCTCGAAGATGTAGTTTATATAAAGGTTTTTCTCGATGGAGAACTTCCTTCAGATTTGGTGCGATTCAGACAATCTGTAAAAGAGATGCTCCTCAGTTTCAGGGCTTATGCAGGAAGAAATATCGAATTCGAGTTTGTTAATCTTTATGCGGAACCGGATGCGAAAATAAGGAACCAGATGATGCAGAACCTCGCCGACAGAGGCTTGCGCATTACCGATATACGAATAAAGGATGCTGAGGGAGGCTACTCTACGAAAATTATCTTTCCGGGTGCGATTTTATCATACAAGGGAGTTGAATTTCCTGTAAACCTCCTGAAAAACAATCCCGGATTATCGTATCTGGTTAATCTGAACAATTCGGTACAATCGCTTGAATATGAATTTATCAGAGCAATCAAAAGTCTTTCTTCCAAAAAGGTTGAGAAAATCGCATTCATTGAGGGTCATGATGAACTGGACTTCTATCAGGTAAATGACATAAGCGTTGAACTGAGCCTGTTTTTTCAGGTGGACAGGGGTTCAATTAACGGTAATCTCACAAATCTTCTTAATTATAAAGCCTTAATCATTGCCCAGCCACTGAAGAAATTCAACGACAGGGATAAATTCGTTCTTGATCAGTATATCATGAGAGGTGGAAAAGTATTGTTTTTCCTTGATCCTGTGCAGACCTTTGCCGATAGTCTTACTTCAGGTCGGACATTCACATCGTATAATGATGTGAATTTAAATGACATCCTTTTCAAATACGGAATACGCATCGATTACAACCTGATAAAGGACATTCAGTGTAATTATGTAAAAGTTGAAAGCTCCGTAAACGGACAGGATCCAACAACAAGCTTTATGCCCTGGTGGTATTATCCGCTTTTAACATCCTCCCCCGGTAATAACCTTACCAGAGGACTCAATTATGTGAAAACAGAGTTTGCAAGTGCCATTGATACCACTCCTGCACCTATTGACGCAATGAAACGCACTGTTTTGCTGGCAAGTTCTGATACCAGCGCAAGAATTGATAATCCGGTTTACATATCTATGGATGAGGTTACACGTGCACCGAACCGCAGTGTTTTTAATAAATCCCGTCTCCCTGTCGCTATTCTGAATGAGGGCGTTTTCGAATCCTTTTATTCAAATTACGGTGTACCAGAAGGTGTTACTCCGGGGGATATACAAATTATTAAGAAGTCGCAACCAACTATGATATTTGTTGCCGGTGACGGAGACATGATTCGGAATGATGTTCAGGTTTCCGCAGCAGGAAATGTTCCGATGATTCTGGGTTATGATAACGATACCCGTCAGACCTTTGGTAACAAGGAGTTTATAATGAATGTGATTAATTACATGACTGATGATCAGGGATTAATTGAGTTACGTTCGAGAGAGTTTAAACTCAGATTGCTGGATAAATCAAGAATCCGGACCGAAGAAATGAAGTTTAAATGGAAAATTTTTAATACTGTTTTGCCAGTAGTATTGATTGTTTTATCCGGACTGATATTTCAGTATATCAGGAGGAAAAAATGTTCCCGTTAAATTCTGCGAAAACATCCGGATGCGAAAACCAGTCTACATATTAGTTTCAGTAATTGCAGGTTTTTTTATTCTGGCACTTGTTTTTCGCAGCGATCTCAGTGATTTATTTCACAGCGAAGGTGATTTTGCTATCTCAGATACCGCTGCCGTTAGCCGCATTGAACTCTTCGCATCAGACAGTCTGGTGCTTGAACGTAAAGATAATTCCTGGGTCCTTAACGGAGTTGAACCGGCAAACAGCATCGCCATAAACAATCTCTTGTTCGGTTTTAACAGACTGATGGTTACAGGAAAAAGTAAGGATCCGAAAATTAAGGAGGGAGAAAAAACCGATATAACTATATTTTCGGGGAGAAGTAAACGCAATTTCGTCATGTATAAAACTGGCGAAGTTACCTTCCTGCAAAGGAAAGGATCTGAAAGTTTTTATGCAGTCGAAGTAGGTGGCTTTTCGAAGATTATGTTTTCGGATATTTTGAGCCCGGTTCCCGATTACTGGAGAAACAGAATCCTGCTTCATCTTCAGCCACATGAGATTTCTTACGTATGTCTTATTCATTCGCTATCTCCTGAAAAGGATTTTCAGATAAAACTAGTTGAAAGTAAGGCGTTTTTGTATGACGGGGAAGGAAATACCCAGGTTCAGGATAGTTTAACCGATTATGAAAAAATAAATTTCTACCTCAGTTACTTTACAAATATTTTTTACGATTCCACTTACAATTCCATTTTCCCGGAAGATTCTGAACCCCGATGGATCCTCTGCGTAACTGAAAAATCAGGAAAAGTTCATGAACTTTCCATTTATACGATTCAAACTTCCAGGGGAACGGATATGTTCAAAGCCCTCGTCAGATATAATAACCAGCCTCAGTTATTTCTGACCCGGTTTATTGTTTTGGATCTTTTGCTACAAGACAAAGATCATTTCCTGAAGCGGGAACAGAAGCCATGATGTATATTTTTCATTCTCATGCAAAGTTTGGTAAATGACTATTTGTATTTTATAGAAATTGAAATATATTTGTATACTTAGTGTTTATGATACACTATTTTCTGATGTATTTGTTTCGTTGGGATATTGCTTATTGGTTCGGGGTAGGAAATCGTTACAATACTTATAATTAATGAATTAATGTTGAGTATGTCTCGTAAATGGGTAGCAAATGTTTCTGTGGACTGTGTGATCTTTGGCTTCGACCAGGATCAGTTAAAAGTTCTATTGGTTGAACGAACACTTCACAAGCCGGAATCTGAAGAAGTGATTTTTTCCGATCTCACTTTAACAGGTTACCATATTTATGAAGACGAAAATCTGGATGATGCAGCTGCGAGGATTGTTAAAGATCTCACCGGTCTAGACAATATCCTTCTGGAGCAGTTTTATACATTTGGATCCCTCGACAGGCTCGAACATCCTAATGATCAATTATGGCTGGTGCAATTTGGAGATGTTTTCAGTAAAAGGATCATTACTGTCGGATACTTTTCACTTCTTCCTTCAACCAGTATTGAAATTGTTCAGAAGGGGAGGATTGTTAAGTGGTATCCGGTAAATGAAGTTCATAATCTTGCTTATGACCATCAACAGATTCTTGAAAAAGCTCTTTTGCATTTACGGTATAAATTACAGCAGGAAGCCATAGGTTTTGAGTTGCTGCCCGACAAGTTTTCTTTAACCGACATGCAAAAACTTTATGAAGCTGTATTGGGTACCTGTTTTGATAAGCGCAATTTCAGAAAAAAAGTATCTCAGATGAATTATGTTATCCCCTTAAAAGAAAAACAAAAAGGAGTCGCTCATAAACCCGCCCGTTTATATATGTTCAGTCGCGAAGTTTTTAAAAAAACCCGCAAAGAGCCGTCCTTTCTGATTTAACCTGATTATCAAAACCTAAATCCTTACCAATAAACAAACACTATGAGCCTTCACCAAATTGATGTCCTTATCATTATTGCCTACCTTGCTTCAACGGTGGTCATCGGACTTATCCTGAAGAAAAGAGCTGAAAAAGATAAAAATTCATACCTCCTGGGTGGTAATTCTATGCCCTGGTATATGCTTGGTTTATCGAATGCCTCTGGCATGTTTGATATTTCCGGTACCATGTGGCTTGTAACGATAGGTTTTGTTTATGGATTAAAAAGTGTCTGGATACCATGGCTCTGGCCTGTTTTTAATCAGATTTTTCTGATGATGTTTCTTTCGGCCTGGTTGCGGAGATCGAATGTTACAACGGGTGCAGAGTGGATAAACACACGTTTTGGAAAAGACAGCGGAAGTAAACTTTCTCATGGAATAGTAGTTGTATTCGCACTTATAAGTGGATTGGGATTCCTCGCGTATGGCTTCATCGGACTGGGTAAGTTCATGGAGATTTTCATTCCATGGGAGGTAGTGAACCAATACCTCAATCTGGATATTGCTCCCCAGTATATTCCTCATTTATATGGTATTGCTTTTACCCTTTTTGCAGTGTTTTATTCGGTTTTGGGAGGAATGATAAGCATAGTATGGGCTGATGTTCTGCAATATACTATCATGACTTTAGCCTCTGTAGCCATAGCGATTATCGCTTTTAAAGCTGTTGCCGCAAATGGTATTAATGTTCCGGATGGCTGGATGAATCCATTCTTTGGGAAAACACTGGATATCGACTGGACCAATTACATTTCCGATGTAAATCAAAAGGTCAGGGACGATGGATATACCATGTTTTCGGCGTTTTTTATGATGATGCTTTGCAAAGGTATTTTGCTCAGTCTGGCAGGTCCTGCTCCCAATTACGATATGCAGAAAATTCTGGCAACCAAATCACCTTCCGAAGCTGCTAAGATGAGTGGATTTGTATCCGTTGTTCTTATGCCTGTTCGTTACCTCATGATTTCGGGTTTCTTTGTGCTGGCAATTATTTTCTATGATAAACTGGATCTGCTGGTTGCCGGTAAAATCGATTTTGAACAAATTCTTCCATCTGCAATCGACCAGTTTGTACCAACTGGATTGCTGGGATTAATTCTGGCCGGATTACTTGCTGCATTTATGTCTACTTTCGCCGGTACTCTTAACGCTGCTCAGGCTTATATAACAAATGATATCTACCTGAAATACATAAAACCTCAGGCAAGCAACCTGAACATAAAAAGAGCCAATTATACAGTGGGAATCATTGTAGTGGTTGTGAGCATAATTCTTGGAATGATGGCTAAGAATGTAAACCAGGTTCTTCAGTTGCTTGTTTCCGCTCTCTGGGGAGGTTATACTGCCGCAAACGTTCTCAAATGGTATTGGTGGAGGTTTAACTCAAACGGTTATTTCTGGGGAATGCTGGCCGGCATAGCAGCCAGTGCAGTTCCAATGTTTTTCCCGGGTTTGCTTGCGACACTTTTCCCGGACAGCGCTCCCGATATTCGCGTTTTATACTTTTTCCCTTTCATACTGATTCCGTCAATAATCGGCTGTTTCATTGCCACACTTATCAGTAAACCAACTGATATGAATGTCTTAAAAGATTTCTACAAAAAAGTCCGTCCCTGGGGTTTCTGGAATCCGGTACTTAAAGAAGTTTTGGCCGATGATCCAACATTTGTCAGGAACAAAAACTTTAAACTCGATATGATGAATGTTTTAATTGGAATCATCTGGCAGACCTCATTGGTCATGCTTCCGATATTTTTCGTCCTTCATAAGTTCGGACCAATGTTTATCGTACTGTTGCTGATTGCTGCTACTTCAACTGTGCTGAAATTCACATGGTGGGATAAACTTGGCGAATCGGACAAATAGGATTGGATTTTTATGGATTGAAAAGTAAATCTGTAATCCCTTTAACTTTGTAACTAAAACTAAACACTGACAAAATGAAATACGGATTTTTTGACGATAAAAACCGGGAATACGTAATTACCAATCCAAAAACACCCTGGCCCTGGATTAATTATCTGGGTAATGAAGACTTTTTCTCGCTGATATCGAACACAGCCGGAGGTTACTCATTTTATAAAGATGCAAAATTCCGCAGACTTACGCGGTACCGTTACAATAATGTCCCTATGGACAGCGGAGGTAAGTATTTTTACATTAAAGACGGAGATACAATCTGGTCGCCCGGATGGAAGCCCTGTAAAACAGAACTTGATAGTTACGAATGTCGTCATGGTATGAACTATACCCTGATTAGCGGCAGTAAAAGCGGACTTTCAGCCAAAGCACTTTATTTCGTGCCGCTGAAAACATGGGCAGAAGTTCAGAAGTTAAGCCTAAAAAACAATTCAGATGTTGTCAAAAAGTTTAAGGTATTCTCTTTTGTTGAATGGTGCCTCTGGAATGCTGCGGCCGATATGGAAAATTTTCAGCGTAATTTTTCAACGGGGGAGGTTGAAATTGAGGGCTCTGTGATTTACCATAAAACCGAGTATAAAGAACGACGTGATCACTATGCATATTACTCGGTTAACACCCCGGTAAAAGGTTATGATACAGACAGGGAATCCTTTGTTGGCTTGTACAACGGATTTGAATCTCCTCAGGTGGTTGAGGAGGGCAAATCACGCAATACTATGGCACATGGCTGGTCGCCCATTGCATCTCACTGTATTGAAGTGGAGCTTAAACCCGGCGAATCGCGCGATTTTGTATTTGTGTTAGGTTATGTTGAAAATAAAGAGGAAGAAAAATGGGAATCGAAGAATATCATCAATAAAAAGAAAGCAAAGGAAACCATTTCAAAATTTGATACCGTTGAAAAAGTTGATAAAGCTTTAGCTGATCTCAGGAATTACTGGGATTCTCTGCTGGGAAATTATATACTCGATTCCGGCGATGAAAAACTCGATCGGATGGTAAACATCTGGAATCAGTATCAGTGCATGGTGACATTCTGCTTTTCACGATCTGCCTCATTTTTCGAATCGGGCATCGGAAGGGGAATGGGATTCCGCGATTCGAATCAGGACCTGGTTGGATTTGTTCATCAGATCCCCGGAAGAGCAAGAGAAAGAATCATTGATATTGCCTCAACACAATTTTCTGACGGTGGCTGCTACCACCAGTACCAGCCATTGACAAAACGAGGTAACAACGATATCGGTGGAGGGTTTAACGATGATCCGCTATGGCTCATTCTCGGAACAATAAGCTATATAAAGGAAACAGGCGACTTTGGAATTCTTGATGAACAGGTTCCATTCGATAACGACTGGTCCGCAGCACGTTCACTTTTCGACCACCTCACCGTATCTTTTGATCATGTGATAAATAACCTTGGTCCGAGTGGATTACCTCTTATCGGGCGCGCAGACTGGAACGACTGTCTGAACCTGAATTGCTTTTCAAACGATCCCAATGAATCATTTCAGACAACCGAAAACAAAACTGAAGGAACCAAAGCAGAATCTGTAATGATTGCAGGTATGTTCGTTATTTACGGTCAGGATTATGTGGATCTTTGTCTGAAACTGGGAAAAACTGAAGAAGCTTCCCGTGCCGGCAAATATGTAAAAATGATGACGCAAACGGTTAAAAAACACGGTTGGGACGGAGAATGGTTTATCCGGGCGTATGATTATTATGGCAGGAAAGTAGGCAGCAATGAAAATGAAGAGGGAAAAATTTTTATTGAATCACAGGGATGGTGCACTATGGCCGGCATAGGTAAGGATGAAGGTATGTGTCTCAAATCACTTGATGCAGTTAAAGAACAACTCGATACAAAATATGGAATTGTACTTAACAATCCTGCATTTACAAAGTATTATATCGAGTATGGCGAAATCTCAAGTTATCCTCCGGGATACAAGGAAAACGCAGGAATTTTTTGTCATAACAACCCATGGATTATGATCGGAGAAACAGTTATCGGCAGGGGAGACAGGGCATGGGAATACTATCAGAAAATATGCCCTGCATACCTTGAAGATATAAGCGATCTGCATAAAACAGAACCCTACGTATATTCACAGATGGTGGCAGGAAAAGATGCATTCAAACCCGGCGAAGCCAAAAACAGCTGGCTTACCGGAACTGCCGCATGGAACTACTATGCTATTACTCAGTTTATTCTGGGTATCAAACCCGGTTACGATGGACTTTTGGTCGATCCCTGTATTCCTCAGCAATGGAAGGGTTTTAAGGTGACAAGAAAGTTCCGGGGTATAACTTATCATATCAGTATTTTAAACCCTGAAGGCGTATCCAAAGGAGTTAAAAGGATATTGGTTGATGGCAAACCCGTTTCCGGCAATGAAATACCGGTAATGTCTCCGGGTAAGGAATATAAGGTAGAGGTATTAATGGGATAATGGCCCCACCCGGGGGAGGGGTTGGGGTGGGGCAATTAAACTGATACTGCTTTCCGCACCTTCAGCAGTTGACTATTATCCTAAAATTGGTATGAAAAACCATCCTTTTCGCTTTTTTATCGATTTCCCAGACGAAATCTTATGATAGCTTTGGGGTTTTTATGGTTTCATAACAAAAGTATCAGGGGAAATCAGAGCCTCCTGTTTTTCCGCTTATGATATTGGCCTTCCGATTCGATCCTGAGAATTACATTCTGAATGCCAGTAGCGATTTTAAAATTCAGTAATACTCCACAGAAAATAAAGAAACCATTTCTATTCCATCTCACATTTTTTTTGTATTATTGATAGTTTTTTAAGCGGATTTCGTTAAAACATAATAGTTTGATAATGAATTGACTATATTTAATTGAATTGCATGTTTTATACGTTACGATGCCGCTTCAAAAACATATGAAAAAAATACTGGTAAGAATATATACTGTTTAATTAAAAAATAAAAAGAATGAAATTTGTCGTTTCGAGTTCCGAACTCCTGAACCATCTGCAGTCAGTAAGCAGGGTAATAAGCTCAAAGAATACCCTTCCAATTCTGGATAATTTTTTATTTTCCATGAAAGGCAAACAGCTTGAAATTACTGCATCCGACCTTGAGTCAACACTTATTACCAAACTTACCCTTGCCAACGCCAGTGATTCGGGAAAAATCGCAATTCCCGCCCGTATCCTCACAGATACACTAAAGGAGTTTTCTGATCAGCCTCTTACATTTGAAATCAATGCCGATACTCATAATGTGGTTATCAATTCCGAAAACGGTCGCTTTACCATTATGGGCCAGAACGGAGATGAATTTCCCCAAATGCCGGTCTTAAAAGAAGAAAAGAAAGTTTCTATTGACGTGGATGCTGAACTTCTGCTGAGTGGTATCCTGAAAACAGTTTTTGCTACAGCTGACGATGAACTTCGCCCGGTTATGAACGGAATCTTCATCGAAATGTCTCCCGATGATTTAACATTTGTTGCTTCCGATGCACACAAACTCGTAAGGTACAAAAGAACCGACGGAAAATCAGATGGCACTGCTTCGTTTATTCTCCCTAAAAAACCGGCGAACCTCCTGAAAAATATTTTACCTAAACAGGATAGTCGCGTAAGAATTGAATTTGACGAGAAAAACGCTTCTTTCACTCTTACCGATTACACTTTGGTATGCAGACTTGTTGAAGGTAACTACCCAAGCTACAATTCGGTTATTCCTACTGAAAATCCCAATAAACTTCATATCGACAGACTCGAGTTTTACAATACCCTGCGCAGGGTTTCAGTATTTTCGAATCAGGCATCAAATCTCATTAAACTTCAGCTTAAGGGTAACCAGATTACCGTTTCGGCACAGGATATTGATTTCTCTATTTCTGCTTACGAAAGACTGAATTGCCTTTATGAAGGTGATGATATGGAAATTGGATTCAAATCCACTTTCCTTATCGAGATACTTTCAAACCTGGCAGCAACGGAGGTGATTCTCGAAATGAGCGATCCTACCCGCGCCGGACTTATTCTTCCCGCTGAAACATCAAACGAAAACGAAGACGTACTGATGCTTCTGATGCCGATGATGATTAATGTCTGATAAACACTGAAAAATATTCTCACAGATCCCTTTTAGCGCAAAGTTTAAATTCTCTTTGCGCTTTTGCTGTTTTCAATGAAAATGCTTTTTATTAAATAAGGTGCAAACCATGGAATAATTTCCTTTTCCATTAAAATAAAACATTTATGCAGTTAAACCTGAAGAATCCGATTGTGTTTTTCGACCTTGAAACTACAGGAATCAATATTGCTGCAGACAGGATTGTTGAGCTTTCTTACCTTAAAATTGAACGTAACGGAAATGAAATCAGCAAAACAATGCTGATTAACCCTACGATTCCCATACCTCCCGAATCAACAGCTATTCACGGTATTACCGATGAGGATGTAAAAGATTCCCCTACATTTCAGTCCATGGCAAAAAACCTGGCTAATGAAATCGAAGGCAGCGATCTGGCAAGTTATAATTCTAAA
>CAYOLQ010000079.1:0-16912 GCA_964404825.1 uncultured Chitinophaga sp. | reverse complement strand
GACTGCAAACCCGCGTGCAGTTGCCACATGCTATACATCTCTCAGGTATAATCTCAGCCTGTCCGTTAACAATTTTAATAGCTTTAACAGGGCATTCCCTGACACAAGTGTAGCAAACCCTGCACCGGTCCTTAATAGAATAAACCAGATTATATTCCGAAAAGCTACTCATCTGTTTATATTAAAACCTCTCTCGGTGTGTATGATGTGTGTAAAAGTTCTATACTTTTTTTGCTCATGGGCTCAGTCAGAAAATCATCGTATAAAGCAATAACCTGTGGGTTTCTATGTGCAGGCTTCAGAGGTTCCCGGATATCGGAGTCATAGAGTGCTTTAACCCTGTTTCGCAAAGCCCCTTCCTCAGTTCTTACAGGCTGACCTCCTCCGGCAACGCATCCTCCGGGACAAGCCATTATTTCAATAATATCATAATATTTCTTTTTGTTCCGTATCTGCTCCAGAAGTTGAATTGCCTGACTTATTCCGCTAACTGCAATAACCTTAAGTTCTGTCTTACCAATTTTCAGCTGGGTTTCTTTAATCAGTCTGTTATTGCGGAGCTTTGGAAGTTTTGTCTCTTCGATCTCCTTCCCGGTTGATTTGTAATAAATGGTTCGCAATAGCGATTCCATAACCCCTCCGCTGACACCGAATAATCTACCAGACGAACTTACACCGCCCATTGGCTCATCCGGAGGTTCCGGTTCAAGCTGTTCGATATCTACTCCATGCAGCTTAATCAGACGGGCCAGCTCACGGGTTGTAAGGACAGTGTCTATGTCGGAAATCCCCTTTCGGGTCATCTCTACTCTTTGGCTTTCTGATTTTTTAGCTATGCAAGGCATTATTGAAACAGAATAGATTTTAGCAGGATTAATTTTTTCTCTTTCGGCAATCCATGTTTTAATAAGGGACCCTGCTATCTGCTGTGGAGATTTCACACTCGTGATATTTCCAAGGAAATCAGGAGTAAATTGCTCTGCATATTTCACCCAGGCAGGGCAATCACCTGTAATCATTGGTAGTCTCTCTCCCTTCTCCTTTCTCTTTAAAAAATCTTCTGCCATTTCGATAACATTTACATCTGCAGCAAAAGAAGACTCATAAACCTTATGAAACCCGATTTTCCGCAATGCTGCATTTATCTTACCGTTTATTTCTTTTCCTCCCTTTAACCCGAACACTTCTGCAAGGGATACTGCGATAGTTGGTGAATATTGGGCAATAATGATTTTGTCAGGATCATGCAATGCATTTGATATCTCTTCGAACTGAGTTTTCTCGGTAAGTGCCCCGGTTGGACAAACCATCACGCATTGACCACAGGTAATACAGTTCGAAAAATTCAAAGGTTTGGCCATGGCAGTTGCCACAATAAGTTTACTTCCCCTTTGACTAAAATCCAGACACCCTACAGCTTGTGATTCTTCGCACACCCTTACACATCGGCCACACAAAATGCATTTAGCGGGATCTCTGATAATACCGGAACTTGACTTATCGAGTTTATGATTACTCTTTTTCCCGGGAATCCTTCTTTCCCTGACATTCAAATCTTCTGCAAGCTTCTGTAATTCACAGTTTCCGTTTCGTTCACAGTAAAGACAATCGTCAGGATGGTTTGAAAGAAGTAATTCAACGATGGTTTTTCTTGCTTGTAAAACTCTTGGAGAATGAGTGCTTATTTTCATCCAGTCTTCTACTGGAAAAGAACATGAAGGAGTAAGATTATGACGACCCTCGATCTCAACCACACACATCCTGCATGCTCCGGTTGGAGAATAATCTTTCATATTGCATAAGGTAGGTACCTGAATACCATTTCTATGCAAGGCTGAAAGAATGGTTTCACCCTGAATGGCCTGAATGGGCCTGTTATTTACAACAATATTAAAAACCATATTCTTTTACTCCTGTTACTTAAAATAAATTGCACTGAACTTGCAGGATTCATAGCATAAACCACAGCCTATACATTTGTCTTCCACAACAAAATAGGGATGTCGCGGAGTTCCGTAAATGGCTTCAGTCGGACATTTTTTTGCACACACAGAACAACCCGTACAAAGTTCGACATCAATATAATAGGTTCTGAGTTCGGTGCATTTATTCGATCTGCATTTCCTGTCAAAAATATGCTCCTCATATTCCTCACGAAAATACCTGAGAGTACTAAGAACCGGATTTGGTGCAGACTGGCCCAACCCGCATAATGATGTATCTTTCATAACTTCAGCCAGACTCTCAAGTTGCATCACACCCTTAAACCGTTCAAGAGTTGTGTGACCATATTCATCAACTGGTTTTCTGGTTATACTTTCCAGTATTTCCGACATTCTTCGTGTACCTTCCCTGCAGGGTATACATTTACCACAACTCTGCATCTGCATAAAATCGATAAAGTACTTTACCATGCTGAGGATGCATGTGGATTGATCCATGGCAATAATTCCTCCGCTGCCCATTCCTGAACCAATAGTTTTAAGACTTTCAAAGGTAAGTGGAGTATCAAGGAGATTCACCGGTATTACACTTCCCGAAGGTCCTCCGATATGAATACCTTTAAAATCTTTACCCTTCGCCGGTCCGCCTGCAATTTCAAAAACCAGCTTCTTAAGGCTCATTCCCAAAGGAATTTCAATAAGTCCGGGTGATTTTATACTACCGGAAATAGCAAATATTTTTGTGCCGGAATTTCCCTCAACCCCAATCGAGTTAAACCATTTGGGGCCTTTACCAATAATCACCGGAATATTGGACAAGGTTTCAACATTATTAATAATGGTTGGTTTGCGATGAAGCCCTGAATTAGCCGGATAGGGAGGCTTAATCTGAGGCATGCCCCGCTTACCTTCCAGAGAAGCTATTAAAGCAGTTTCTTCCCCACATACAAAAGCTCCGGGACCCTTTTTAATTGAAATCTCGAAATTAAACCCGCTACCCAGAATATTATGTCCCAGTAAACCAATTTCACGCGTCCTTCTGATGGCATGTTCTAACCGGTTGATTGCCTGATTATACTCCGTTCGTATGTAAATAATTCCTTTCGTAGCTGCTATACCATACGCTGCAATAGCCATTCCCTCAATTAAAAGAAATGGGTCCCCCTCCATAATTCCCCTGTCCATAAAAGCTCCTGGATCGCTTTCTTCTGCATTACATATCAGGTAATTCTGATCAGAGGGTGTATGAAAAGCCGTTTTCCATTTTTTTCCTGTAGGATAGCCACTCCCTGATCTGCCTCGCAGACCACTGGATTCAACCAGTTCGCAAATCTCTTCAGATGTATAGTGCTTAATTGTTTTAACAAAGGATTTGAACCCGCCGTTCGCAATATACTCTTCCAGAGAACCCGGATCTGAAATACCGGTGTTCTTCAGAATCACCCTATTTTGTAATTTCATGAATTCCGTTTCGTCAAGAAATGGCACATCTTTATATGCTTCGTGCTTATCATTTCTGATCTGAGCAATTAGAAACTTCTCTGGAATTGTTTTGTGAAATACATCATCCATCAAAGAAACAACGCGGTCTTCGGTAATATTCGAAAACAATAGTCTTGTTCTACCCGGCAACTGAATACCGATAACCGGTTCAGAAAGAGACATGCCTAAACAACCGGTTTGAACAATTTCCGCATCAATTTTCCTTTCCGCAATATACTTCTCTAGCATTTCAAGACTGGATTCTGAACCGGCGACAATGGAAGCAGTACCCATAGAAATAATGATGAGAGGACGAGTAAGTTTATCGCGTCTAAAATATTCAAGCCGGCCCTCCATATCATAGGTGTACTCGACTTTATCAAGTTGGGCAACCTCCAGAAGAAACATATCTGTTGCATTATTTACAAGAATTTCTTCCATCAGATATCCTCCGTTTTTCTATAATTCTGCAGAAGTATTTTCAATTTCTCTTTCGAAACCTGTTCAAAAAATTTACCATTAATGGAAATTACAGGTGACTGTCCACATGCTCCGATACAGGAAAGCACTTCCAGACTAAAAACACCATCACGACTTGTTTCCCCATCTTTGATTCCCAGAATTTTCTGAATTTCTTTTAGGATTTGACCTGAATCATTCATATGACAGGTAGTGCCATTACAAACTCTGATGTGAAATTTTCCCGGTGGGGAAAAACGAAACTGATTATAAAAAGTAGACAGACCGTATATCTTGCTGGCTGGTAATTTTACTGCTGCCGAAATCTTTTTAAGAGACTCTTCCGAAAGATAACCATACTCATCCTGCGTTGCCTGAAGGATAGGAATCAGATTATCCCTTCCTAAATCGGGAAATTCTTTTAAGAGATCATCAATTTTTTTCATTTGAGGAATATAAAAATCTCTTTAAAACATTCATTGATAGAGCTTCACACAAATATAAGAAATTTAGTGTTATTTCATGAACAATGTTATACCAATAACAGTAATTATAAAACACATTTAAGAAATTATGCTATTATACAATTGATTATAAGTACTTTATCAATAAACATCATACAACTTTGACGAAAGATAAATTACTATTTAGATTTCAAATAAATAAAAAGGAATGAGCAAAATAATACATATAGCATTGATTTTCTTTTACTTAGTAGTATTATGATTAGACTGTGGTAGACATAGCTGTATTGTGAATTAATTTGTAAATTTGTATTTGAATAAAACGTCTCTGTTAGTTCATGAACACAATAACTGATTTGGTCATTTGCCTGGGAAGTTCCTGTTTTGCGAGAGGAAATAAAAAAATACTCGAAACCATTCAACAATATATAAAAGACCGGCAACTGGAGGGCAGAGTTAAATTCAGGGGTAATCACTGTTTTGGTAAATGCAACAAAGGACCTGTATTGAAAATCGGTGAAAATATATACGAACAGGTTACCGAGGAAAACGTCAGGGAGATTCTAGATAATGAATTCAGGTAGATCATTGCAAGTTTCGGAATTGAAAAAGGAATTATACAGATTATGACAATCATTTAATTATAACATACATACATTGAGGCCTCTTGTTGAAATAATAGATGAGAAATGTAAGCTTTGCTATGCATGTGTAAGAGCATGTCCTGTTAACGCTATCCAGGTAAGATCAGATCAGGCCATTCCCCGTGTAATGCCAAACCGTTGCATTGGTTGCGGCAGTTGTATTCAGGTTTGTGCTCCTGAAGCAATCATATACCGCGATTCAAAAGAAGAAACCAAATCCCTGTTAAAATCAGGAGAACCGGTTATTGCACTTGTTGATCCTTCAATCTCTGGTGAGTTTCCTGATATTGTCGATTACAGGAAATTTGTTCAGATGATCCGGTTACTTGGTTTCAGTCATGTATGTGAGGTTTCATTTGGTGTTGATTTGGTGGCAAAGGAATACTCTTCGCTTTTCAGGGATTTTAAAGGCAAGTATTACATCATGGCAAATTGCCCTGTAGTTATTGGATATATTGAAAAATTCCAGCCGGAACTCATACCAAACCTCGCGCCCCTCGTCTCCCCTGCTGTTGCAACCGCAAAAGTTGTGCGTAACAAATATGGGGCTGATACGAAAACTGTTTACATAGGCCCGGTTATAGCCAGTAAAACAGAGTCGGAAATGAGCGAAGATGACGGTAAAATTAATTCTTCACTCACCTTTCTCGAACTAAGGGAATTATTTACTGAATTTAGCATTGATGAAAAGCAGGTTGAATTCAGCGATTTCGATCCTCCTTTCGGATTTACGGGAGCCTTGTTTCCAATAGCAAACGGAATTCTGCAGGCTGCTGGACTTGATGAAGATCTTTTAACCGGTAATATTACTACAGTTGAAGGCGAAAGGGAGATGAAAGCTTCCTTAAGGCAATTTCAGGATGAGGGTGATATAATCAATTCCCATTTTAATATCTTCTACACCGAATTTCTGATGGGTCCGGGAACAAGTAAAAATGGGAAGAAATACATCAGAAGAGCAACCGTAAAATCCTACGCAAAAAAAAGACTTAAGAAGTTTAAACACGAAGAGTGGGAAAAGGAACTTGAAGAATACAGTCATCTCGACTTTACCCGGAAATTCAAAAATGATGATCAGCGTCTCTATCCTTCGGAAGCGAAAGTGCAACAGATTCTGAATGATCTTCGTCAGGATGGCAGGGACGACATGGGATGCGGGGCATGCGGGTATTCATCGTGTCGCGATTTTGCAGTTGCTATTGCAAAAGGGCTTGCTACACCTGAAATGTGTAATCATTATACCAACCGTAATCGCCAGGACTACATACAGTCTCTGAAAATAAGCAATGAAAAGCTTGCTCAGGCCGAAAAGGCTCTTCGTGAATCTGAGCTGATAGCCAGAAAAGAAAAGGAAGTCGCAAAGGAAGCATCTGAGATTACTACCACCATGCTTCATAAGCTCCCTTCAGCAATTGTAATTCTCGATGAGAAACTGAAAATACTGCAGGCTAACGAGACATTTATTGAGATGTTGGGAGATGAGGCTCGTGAGATTAATGAAATTATTCCCGGACTTGTTGGTGCTGATCTAAAAACACTCCTCCCTTATAATTTTTATAACCTCTTCAGTTATGTACTGATTAATAATGAAAATATCCAGAACCGCGATATAAATTTCGGCGAAAAACTTCTGAACCTTTCAGCTTTTGTGATTCGAAAAGGAAAAATTGTTGGCGCTGTGGTCAGGGATATGGGTGCACCGGAAGTACGTAAGGAAGAGGTGATTAAAAGAGTTACTGAAGCAATCGACAAAAATCTTTCACTTGTTCAGCAAATAGCCTTCCTTCTTGGTGAGGGAGCTTCAGAGACCGAAAGAATGCTCCACTCTATTATTGAATTCTATAAAACTAATCCCCGCAAGGATAAGCCCTGATGGACAGCTCAATCTATATAGAAGTTAACTGTGCTCAGAAAAATTATGGTGAAGAGCGGATTTGCGGTGATGTATTTCTGTCCAGACGCATCAAGGAGGAAGGGCGAACCATCATTGTATTTTCTGACGGAATGGGCCATGGGGTTAAAGCAAATGTACTCGCAACCCTTACTGCAACAATGGCACAGAATTTTACTCTTGAGCATAAAGAGCCTGAAAAGATAGCCGAGATTATTATGAATACGCTCCCTGTTTGCAGCGAACGACAGATGAGCTACTCCACATTTACAATCGTCGACATTCAGGATAACGGGCCCGTAAGTATATTGGAATATGACAATCCGGAGACATTTATTCTTAGAGGGACGAAACTTTACGACCCTCAATGGAATTGCCTTATCATGCAAACTGAGAAAAATGCCGGTAAAGAAATTCGTACCTGCAGTTTTATCCCCCGAAAAGAAGATCGCATATTTATTTGTTCCGATGGAATTACACAATCCGGACTGGGGGCCGTGCAGTATCCCTTCGGTTGGGGATTAGAAAATCTGAAGGAATATATTCTTAGGCAGCTATTAAGTAACCCCGGACTTTCAGCACGACGAATTTCAGGAAAAGTTGTAAATATGGCTAACAAGATCGACGGATATTTCAGCCAGGATGATTCAAGCTGCACTACAATTTATTTCAGAAATCCACGTAAATTACTCGTATGCACAGGTCCTCCCTATGAAGAAAATAAGGATGCAGAATTAGCCGAAGCGGTAAAGAATTTTGACGGTAAAAAAATTATTTCAGGAGCTACCACAGCCGACATAATTGGTCGTGAATTAAAAATTCCCATCGAAGACAGTTTTACCTTCGATGACCCGGATCTTCCACCGGTCTCACATATGGAAGGGATAGATCTTGTAACAGAAGGAATCCTCACTCTTACAAAGGTTACGCGTATTCTCAAGGACTATAAAAGCTCATATCCCCTTGGAAAAGGTCCTGCCGACAAAATAGTTAACCTGTTCCGCGAAAGTGATAAAATACGCTTTATTATCGGCACTCGTATCAATATAGCCCACCAGGACCCAAGTCTCCCGGTGGATCTGGAAATCAGACGAACCGTTGTAAAAAGAATGGCTAAGATCCTGGAAGAAAAATTTCTAAAAACGGTTACGATTGAATATATCTGATGCAGGTATAATTAAACAAACTCCGCTAAAATTGCCTTCACCCCGTCAGGCGCAACCCTGCCGAATGTTTTTTCTCCCACCAGAACAACAGGTGCAAGACCACAGGCTCCCACACATCGCAGACAGGATAGTGAAAACTTACCATCCGGACTGGTTTCTCCCACTTCAATTTTAAGCTGCTTTTTAAACTCAGCAAGTACATTTTCAGCTCCTCTTACATAACACGCCGTTCCTGTGCAAATGGAAATCGGGTATTTCCCTTTAGGAAGCATGGTGAAGAATGAGTAGAATGTAACTACCCCATATACTTTGGCAACAGAAAGTTTCAGTTGCTCAGCTACAACTTCCTGGATTTCTGCAGGAAGATAGCCGAACTCGTGCTGACATTTGTGAAGGACGTTTATTAGTTCGCCTCCTTCATAATTAAACGATTTACAGATCTCATGAATCTTTTCAATCTGGTCCTTGCGGAGTTCTATTTTTACGCTTGACATTTGATTTTTCTTTTATGTGTTTTGAATACTGCTAGATACTGAAAGTATTCTTACTCTTATCGAAATAGTGCGTATGAAGCAAATGATGTGCTTTTTCGCTAAGTGGTTTACCAAGAAACTCTTCATACAGCTTAATGATATAGGGGTTTTCGTGGGATTTACGAATTGTTTTACCTGCATCTTCTGCATAAATTGCTTTTGCCCTGGCTTTCAGTATTTTGGAATCACCGTGATGAAGTGGCTGACCACCTCCCCCGATACAACCGCCCGGACAAGCCATTATTTCAATAGCATGAAACTCTGATTTACCGGCCTTAATATCATCAAGTAATTTTCTGGCATTCCCAAGACCATGTGCAATACCTATTTTTAAAGGGAATCCCCCGAAATCAATTGTTGCATGCCTGATCCCTTCAAGACCTCTGAGTTCCTGAAAATCGACTTTTGTAAGGGATTTACCGGTATGCAGTTCGTAGGCAGTTCGGGTTGCAGCTTCGATAACCCCTCCTGTAGTACCAAAAATCACTGCAGCACCGGTTGATTCACCCATTGGTTTGTCAAAATCCTCTTCAGGCAGATCATTAAACTG
Organism: uncultured Chitinophaga sp.; assembly: GCA_964404825.1. GTDB lineage: Bacteria > Bacteroidota > Bacteroidia > Bacteroidales > JACJXF01. The sequence continues at coordinate 7,780 of CAYOLQ010000079.1, read as the reverse complement.
AATATTTGCCTGATTTATTAAAAACCCAAGCTCACGGGTAGAAATTGAATAGTCTACATCGGGGTTTCCGTCAACGCTGAACTCATCTCTCTGACACTCATACTTCTTCGCCAGACACGGCATGATGGATACCACCACCAGGTTTTCACGCTTTACTCCTATTTTATCTGCAAAATATGTTTTGGCAATTGAGCCGAACATTTGTTGCGGAGAGCGCGCTGTTGAAGGGATGTCCTTCATATCAGGGAAATTATGCTCAAAAAAGTTTACCCAGGCCGGACAGCATGATGTGAGTATGGGGAGTTTTACACTTTTATCACCAGAGAGGAATTTACCGAGTCTACCCAATAATTCGCTTCCTTCTTCCATAATAGTAAGGTCAGCTGCAAAATCGGTATCAAAAACATAATCAAAACCGAGAGTGCGCAAGGCTGACACCATTTTTCCGGTAACCAATGTCCCTGGCTCAAGACCGAATTCTTCGCCAAGAGCAGCCCTTACTGCAGGAGCAGTCTGTACAATAACAGTTTTCGTTGGGTCACTCAATGCAGCAATTACTTTGCGAGTATGATCCACCTCTGTTAATGCGCCTGTTGGGCATACAGCTACGCATTGTCCGCAATAGGTACATGGTGAATGCTCCAGATTCATTTCAAAAGCGGGAGCAACTACCGACATAAATCCGCGGTTAACAGCACTTAAGGCACCTACAGTCTGGAAATCGTTACACATTGTCTCGCAGCGGCGACACATGATGCATTTATCCATTTCACGGATTATCGAAGGAGAAGTATCCAGACGGTATGTAGACATTTCTGCAAACTCCTGTCCCGGAATATCGCGAATTCCGAGCTTTATAGCCATGGTCTGCAAATCGCATTTCCCCGATTTGGCGCAGGTAAGGCAATCTTTCGGGTGATCGGAAAGAATAAGTTCCATTACAGTTCTGCGCGCATTCAAAACACGGATGCTGCTCGTTTTCACTACCATCCCTTCGCTGACATCTGTAGAGCAGGATGAAGCAAGATTTCTGCGACCTTCTACCTCAACCACACAGATCCGGCATCCACCCGGCTTGTTTTCAATGTTTAGTCCTTTCAAATCCATATAGCACAATATCGGAATATCAATGCCCAGGGATTTTGCGGCTTTGTAAATTGTTGTTCCTTTAGGAACTTCAACGGATTTTCCGTCGATTGTTAATTTTATCTGGTCCATTTTGATGGTTTATCTTTAGATTATTGCACTATAACTGCATCAAACTTACATTTCTCCAAACATGCTCCGCATTTGATACAGATAGCAGGATTGATGACATGCGGCTGCTTCCTTTCACCGGTGATTGCTCCAACAGGGCACGCCCTCGCACAGGCTGTACAACCTACACAATGTTCTTCAACAATGGAATAGGTCATCAGAGCTTTGCATTCTCCTGCCCGGCATTTTTTATCATGCACATGCTCGGTATATTCAACCATGAAATTCTCGAGTGTAGAAAGAACAGGATTTGGGGATGACTGCCCTAATCCGCACAGAGATGTATCTTTTATTACCAACCCAAGGTTTTTAAGCCGGGTGATATCATCTGCCACCCCATTTCCTTTGCAGATTTTATCAAGTAATTCGTACAATCTTTTATTACCAATCCTGCAGGGTGAGCATTTACCGCAAGATTCCTCAACTGTAAAATCGAGAAAATACTTTGCAATACTTACCATACAATCATCTTCATCCAGCACTATCATCCCACCGGAACCCATCATTGAGCCATTTGCAACAAGGTTTTCATAATCAATAGGCAGATCAAGATGTTTTTCGGTAAGACAACCACCGGAAGGGCCTCCGGTTTGTACTGCTTTAAACTTTCGTCCATTCTTTATTCCACCACCAATTTCAAAAATAACCTCCCGAAGTGTAGTTCCCATAGGCACTTCGATTAATCCAACATTGTTAATTTTACCTGCCAGGGCAAAAACTTTAGTACCCTTGGATTTCTCTGTCCCGATGGCAGAGAACCATGCGGATCCCTTTAAAAGAATAACAGGAACATTGGCAAATGTCTCAACATTGTTCACATTGGTTGGCATTCCAAGGTATCCTGAAACAGATGGAAAAGGTGGCTTAAGAGTAGGTTCACCCCTGTGTCCTTCCATAGAATGAATGAGAGCTGTTTCCTCTCCGCAAACAAATGCACCTGCACCATATTTAAGTTCAATCTCGAAGTTGAAACCCGTACCAAATATATTTTTCCCGAGAAGTCCGTATTCCCGTGCCTGTGCAATTGCCACTTTCAAACGTTGTATTGCGAGCGGGTATTCAGCACGGATATAAACCAAACCTGTGTCTGATCCAATACAATATCCACAGATTGCCATTGCTTCAATTACCGAATGTGGATCGCCTTCAAGAATGGAGCGGTCCATAAATGCGCCCGGATCCCCTTCATCTGCATTACAAACAACATATTTTTTATCAGCTACAGGTTCGCGCGAAAGGGCCCATTTTAAACCTGTTGGGAATCCTGCTCCACCACGACCTCTAAGACCTGATGCTTTAATCTCGTTTATAACCTCATCGGGAGTCATCTCCGTAAGCACCTTACCCAAAGCCTGATAGCCGTCGCGGGCAATATATTCATCCAGTACTTCCGGATTAATGAATCCACAGTTTCTGAGGGCAATACGAATCTGCTTTTTGTAAAAACCCATATGCTTTGAGTCTTCAATAACCTCATTAACCTTTGGGTCAACATAAAGCAGTTCTCTTACTTTTCTTCCCTTGATCACGTGTTCTTCTACAATCTTTTTTGCATCCTCTGGTTTTACCTGAACATAAAAGGTATTATCGGGGGAGACCTTAACAATAGGCCCTTTTTCACAAAAGCCAAAGCAACCGGTCATGATAACCTGAACCGAATCTGAAAGACCCTTTGCTTCCAGCTCGGACTTTAAATTTTCAACAATTGCATCGCTTGCTGAAGCCCTGCATCCTGTGCCACCGCATACCAGAAGGTGCATACTGTATTTTGACATTTTTATTCCTCCTTATTCTTTTGAATCAATAGTTTCGTAATTCACCGGAATTATACCGTCTACCAGTTCTCCGGTTTTTATATATTTTTCGATGATTTCATCGGCCTTTTTCAGGTCAACTCCGCCAAAAACAACAGCATCCTGTCCGGGAAGCTTAACCTCAATTGTAGGTTCTGCATAACAATATCCCATGCATCCTGTCTGAGTTACTACACCGTCAATATTCCTGCGGTCGAGCTGCTCGATAAAAAAATCCATAATTACTTTTGCTCCCGCGGCTATTCCGCATGTTGCCATAGCAATCTTAACCTGAACATGATTTTCCGGATCGACAGCCTTTTCGCGAATTTCAAGTCCTGATTTGATTTCTTCCCTTTTCTTTTTCAGATCGGAAAGTGAGGTGATTTTTGACATGTTATTACTATTTGTGATATATTAAGTTCAATTTCTTTCAAAAAACAAAATTACTCAATTCAATCTAGTGTTATTTCAAAAACAATAATTTATACTAAATCTTAATTACTTTCAGTACTTTAATCCGGTAAGTGATTCACATTCAATTCTGAAGGTATCCCTGACGCGAGATAGTATTATTCCGTCACTTCAATACTTCTGAGATTCTCCACCATCATAGATTTTACATCCTTCATCAGATTGTTATCATTAAGTGAGTTAACTTCGAATGTCTCTTTAATTTCGCGAGTATCAACCGTAAATTCACCGGAATCAGTGGAGTGTTTATACCTGAACTCGATATCCGGGTTCGTCATCATCAGAATTTTTATAACACCTGCAATATCTCCCATTGGTTGTCTGTCGATATGATCCAATATAAAACTGGCCTCAACTCTTGTTCCGGCACCTTCATGAGACCTTATTTTTAGCCAGCCTCCGGCGCTTTCTGCATGCTGTCTGAGAAAAGGCAGACCCAAACCCACTTTTCGCTTAGTACGGCTTGTAACAAAGCCATCCGTTACATCTGGCAGCATTTCTTCAGAAATTCCCTGCCCATCATCTGTAATTATTATCCTGATACTATTTTTCTTTACCGATTCTTCAATAACGACATTGATGCTCTGTGATTTTGCACGAATTGAATTCTGAACAACATCAAGGATATTAAGCGATAACTCTTTCATTCCACTAATACCTTTCGTCCATTTATTTCTGCAAGGGTCATCCTGATTTCCTGAAAACTTATTTTCTCCATGTCCAGGAGAGTGCAACGACTTCCGATATCAGCCAGGTAGTGAGCATCAGAACCGGCAATCATTCTGTATTTTTCTAGCTCAGGATGACTTTTTCTGAATTCACAAACAGGATTTTGTCTGGAAACTTCAAGTGCATCAACTTTTAAATCAGAGGGCAGGAATCCTAACTGGCTGAAAACACTGTTTTTCTTCCTGTCAATATGTGCCGGAATAAGAAGTCCTCCGCGACTGTGTACAAAAAATTCCAGTTCATCCAAAGACTTATTGATTGCATTGATTAATAACTTTTCCTCTTCATATACAATAAGGTCATTTTCATCTACCTGAACCTGATACCCGAATTTCACCGGATCGTTTTTAATATCGGGAAGGTTTAGGTCGAGAAAATCCTGAAGTGATTTTATATCATCTTCATCTTCAAAGAATACCAGGCAATGAACTTCCTCCTTTGTTGTCACTTCTGCTCCCTGTAATACAAATATTCCCTGCTTACGCGCCAGTTTTTTGATGATTTTGCAATGTCTGGTAGAATTATGATCTGTAATTCCGATAATATCCAATTTCCTTTCTGCCGCTACTTGCGCAATTTTACAGGGACTCATGTCCAGATCACCGCAAGGCGAAAGAACTGTATGAACATGCAGATCAGCGCGAAATAATGTCATTTCTTTAAAAGTTCAAATAATCGACCGCAAATGGTAAAGGTATCCAACTCAGTACCCAAAACAGGTAGTCCTTCTTCTTCACTTTTCTTCAAAGTGTCGTCTTCCGGTTTTAATCCTTTAACCAGAATTATCGCAGCCAGATCTTTTAGCGAAGCAACAGCCAGAACATTCTTATGAGTCTGAAGGGTGATCCACACCTGGCCTTCCTTTGCATTTCCCATTACATCACTAAGCAGGTCTGACACATACCCGCCGGTTACCTCCGAATTCAGTGCATCCTCTCCCGAATACACCTTAAGATTTAATGCTTTTACAATATCAATTGTTTTCATCTTCTGCTCCAAGTTTATTGCAGTTTTTCTGAAGTCTTTCTGATCCCCAGATACTTTCAGTTATTTTTTTTGCATGCTCCTGATTCAGCTTTTTCTGATCCATCATTACCTGTTGCATAAAAATGCAATGAGAAACCTGAGCTCTTCCCTGAACTATGTCCTCTGACAGAGACTGACAATCAGGCGCACCACAGGCCGCACAGTCGAAACCGGGAAGAAAGCACATAAGTCTTCTCTTTCTTTCCATTTTTCTGAGTGCTTTGGATATGTCCTCATCAAGTTTTTCAATCGGACGGGGATTCACCTTTTTAAAGAAACAGTCCGAATTAATTTCCATAAGCGGATCGGGCTGTTTCCCGGGTTTTGTTATTTCGTCTGCTTTGTATTCAGCTGCTCTTTTATTAAGTCGTTCTACCGTAAGAAACCGGTTTCCGCTAATAAGAATTCCACCTGCACAACTTTCGTCGCAAGCACGTAACTCAAGAAAATCAATATCTTCAACTTTACCATTTTCGAGTCGTTCGAGGAATTCAATGACATTATTAATTCCATCAATTGCCAAAGCTCTCCCGCTGGCATGTGTCCTTTCTCCTCTTGTAAGACTCCACAATATCCCCTTTGAACTCAAAAGACGATCGAAGTCTGCTTTTGGTGGTTCGACATCGTTTTTTTTTATGTGATGCTGAATGCGGTTATAAAGGTAATTCATGTTTATTACCCCGGTAACCGGCGATTCTTCTTCACCAACGGGACTTTTTACCGCAGCTATCTTGGCGGCACAAGGAGTTACGTAAAACATCCCAATATCCTCAGGCTTAATACCCTCGGAGATAAGTCGTTTTTTATAATAAAGGGCTGTAATATCAATGGGAGGTTTCGCACGTAAAATATTATCAACCAGAGATGGAAACCTCACCTGGATGAGTCGTACAATAGCCGGACAAAAGGATGAAATGAGTGGTCTGATTGAATTTTCCTTCTTAAACTGAGAATAGGCATCCAGGACCATTTCAACTGAATTCTCAACCTCATAAATATGTGTAAAACCAATTTCCTTTAATGCAGCATAAATTTTTGAAGTTCTGATTTTTTCCGGAAACTGACCTATAAGAATTGCAGGAAAAAGCACAACCCTTACCGGGTAGTCATTTATTATTTGCAGATCGTCTTGCTCAACAATAATGGCAGAGACCGGGCAGGCTTTGTAACACTCGCCACAATCAACACAACGGTTATCGATAATCCTTGCTTTCCCGTCTCGTACACGTATTGCTTGTGTCGGGCATACCGTCATGCAATGTGTACACCCTATGCACACATCATCCAAGACTTTGAGAGCATGATGAAAATCCGCTTCCTGACTATTCGCCTGCATGGGGTTTTAAATAATGAATTAATTCAACTCTTGTTCCTTTTCCGGGTACTGATGAAATGTTTAACTGATCAACATTCCTTTTCATATTCGCTAATCCCATACCGGCACCGAAACCCATTTCTCTGACCTGGGGAGAAGCGGTGGAGTAGCCTTCCTGCATAGCTTTCTCAATGTCTTCTATACCAGGACCTTTATCATCCAAAACAATATGAATACTTTCCTCATCAATATTCACCTCAATAATTCCGGAATATGCATGTGCTACAATATTTACTTCAGCCTCATATAATGCAACTACTATCCTTTTTGAAACTGCATGGTCTATATTGAGTTGCTTTAGGATCTTCTTAACCGAACTTGATGCATTTCCGGCATTGGTAAAATCGCCACCTGCTATTTTATATTTGAACTGCATTTTTTAGAAAACAGGTCTTACACCAGCTTTATAAAGTTCTCCTGAAATCCTGAATACAGAATAAGGGCTTTCAATAAGCATGATTCCGTTTTCTTCAGCCAGGGCAATTATGTCGTTATTAATCTTTTTATTGCGGGCAAAAATTATAAAGGATATATCTGACATTTCTGCTGTTCTGATAGCCTGCAGATTTGCCAGTCCGGTTATTAGCAAAAGATTATTCTTATTAACTGTCAGCACATCACTCATAAGGTCAGAAGCAAAGGCATGTTCAATTTTATTGTCAAGCATTTCTTTGCAGCAAAGTACCTTCCCATCAATTAATTCCGAAATTTCTTTTATTGTTTTCACTTTTTGAATTTACTTCCGTGTTATTAAAATAACATTAATAAAATTTTCACTATATTACTTTTATCTTTACAAAGGTAATTATTGTTTTGTTATTAGAATAACATTGTTATTAGAATAACATTAATATATAACAAATCTAAATAAAAATTAGAGCGTTAAGCTACTACCGCAATTAATAAGGAACAGAACGTATTAGCAGCAGCAAATCAAATAACTAAATCGTCCGCCCATTTCCCGGATGCTCCAATTGCACGGTTCCATCCTTTAATAAGTGGAGTTATTTCATCGGGTTTAGCAATTGGGGTAAAAGTACGTTCAACCTGCCATTGTGATTTTATCTCAGGGATACTGCTCCAGTAGTTAACTGCAAGTCCTGCAAGATAAGCAGCCCCCAAAGAA
>CAYOLQ010000078.1:12086-17133 GCA_964404825.1 uncultured Chitinophaga sp. | reverse complement strand
GAGCTTACCAATGAGGAATGGTGGTTTCACAGGGTAAAACGCGGACAATTCCTGAATTTGCCTTATTTCTTTCTTAAAGAATTTTATGCAAAATGGAACTCATTTCTGCAGGAAAAATATACCGACAATGCCTCTTTATCTGCAGCATGGACAGGGAACCTGATGCCAGGAGAATCACTGGAAAACAAAAGTATTCTGCTTCTCCCGCTTATGGAAGATTTCCGCGATGAGCAGGCTTCAAGTCTGGGCGTTGGAATTGAAGCAGGTAGCATGAAAAACGCGTTTTCACAGGATAATTTCAATGGAAAAAGAGGAGCTGATGTTATTGAATTTCTTTTAAAAATCTGGCTCGATTATAAATCCGGAGAGGCTGAAGTTGTAAAGTCTGTGGGCAAAGCCAGCCGACTGGTACCCCTGGTGTGGGATACGGGTATTGGTTTTGATCTTCCTACACAATTTATGCAACAACACGCAGACGCCATTTCGCACGACAGTTACTGGAATGGTGCCTTCATAACCGATCCCCGGCACAAAAGATTTCCATGGATTTCTCAACTTGAGGAACTTCCCAAATCAGGCTGGGATGATCCCTGGCTCGAACATAATAAAATGGAGGGCAAACCATTTTTTGTATATGAAACCCAGATAATGCAGCCAGCCAAATACAGAGCTGAATATCCCATGGAAATTGTGAAGCTCGCTTCCATTCAGGACTGGGATATAATCAACTGGCACTACTGGGGACATCCGGTTTCTGTAGAACAGGATAATCCTTATGATCAGGCCATGGACTACCCAACCAAAAGTCACTACACTCAGGGCTATCACTATCAGTTTGATGAAGTGCAACAGTCGGCAATGACCGCTGCCGGTGAAATCTTTAAGAACTTCCTTCTAAAACCTGCTGAAAATCCAACACAAGTTATTATCGGAAAACAATCTCTTTACAGTTGGGCGATGAATAATTACGGTCAGATCGGAAAATCTTTTACTCCAACAGTATACCGTTATGGCATGCGTCTTTTAATCGATCCCTCTAAAGAAAAAGATGAAGTAATTGGCCCTGTGATAAAAAACCGTGGGGTATATGAATCATGTCCTATTGAACCAACAAATGAAATAAGCCATGACTGGCAGAAAGGCCATCTTATCTTTGATGCATCAGGCGTAGTTTCCTACACAGGATTTTATGCACAGTATGGTGGTAATGTGAAGTTTTCAAATGGAATAGAATTGTCTGGTGTAACAATTAAAAATCCACCTGCAATGCCTTACCCTGTAAAGGAAAGTGAAAAATACATCTCATTTTCGATCGTAAGCACTGATGGAGAACCGCTTAGTACGACAAAAAAGGCATATGTTTCGCTGGTAAGCAGCAGTTTTAATTCCGGTTTTTCTATTGATGAAGAGAAGCATGCAAATCGGCCCTATACTTCTTTAAAGGAATGGGGATGGGATCTAAATACAATGAATCCCGGAAAAACGCCGGTGCTGGTTGCGAGGGTGGGTGCGACAATAAAGGCTGGTGAATTAAATGGAATGAAATACAGGATGCTCGACTGGCATTTTAGGGTAATTAAAGAGGGAGTGATAAAAAATGGAAAAATGATTATCCCGGAGAATTTGCCGGTATTCCTCATAGAACTGACCAGATAACAGTGTTCTCTTATCAGCTTTACCTCTGGTACCAACACCAGCACATCCTCTAAAGCTATTAACAGGTACTGCAATAACACAATGCCGGTTATAAACCTATTGATGATAAACAACATTTTATAGGAAGAGAAAAAATATTTGACAGGTGATGTGTAGAACATTAGTGGTAAAAAATGAAACATTTGTACCCTTCAAAGTATGATCGAAAAACTACATTTGTTTTTTACTCTAATGAAGCGTCTAAACCTTTGTTCCCTATTACTGCTTTGTCCTATGTTTTTGATAGCGCAAGAACAACTTCCTGCTGGCAAAACAGTCTCTCTTTCTCTGTTCATAAAACAAATTAGTGCCCACACAGGATGTGCCTTTTACTTTATGGATGAATGGTCAGATAATTATACTGTTACCGAATTACTTGATACGGCAGTTGAAATGAATTCACTTATAAATATTTGCCATGATTCAGGCTTGAAAATTATTCCATTAAGTGAGAAGAAATTTGTGATTATTCCGGATAACCTGCCACAAATAATTCATGTTGATCCTGTTGGCAGCGATGTTATAATAGGCAGAAACCTTGGTCATCTTGCAGGTAGTGAAGCTCTGATAATAGGTAAAGTAACCAACGGAAACACCGGTGAACCAGTTCCCCTGGCAGGAATAGCTGTGCAGGAAACCGGTAAGGGTGCAGTGAGCGACCGGAATGGGAATTTTGAACTTAATCTGTCACGTGGCAATTTTACCCTTAGGGTTTCACGGATTGGGTATATTGAAACACAAAAGAGAATTTCTGTTTTATCAGACGGCAAAATCGATCTGGAACTTTTCACCGAAGTTTACGAACTGGAGGAAGTGGACGTAATATCAAACCGGTTGGGTACCAGCAAGAACAACCTTCAGATAGGAAGCAGCAGCATCAACATTTCCCGCATAAAACAAATCCCTTCATTTATGGGAGAAACCGATGTTATTAAAAGTATTGGGATGCTGCCGGGAGTATCAAATTCGGGAGAATCATCATCGGGACTTACGGTAAGAGGCGGAAATCCTGACCAAAACCTGTTTCTGGTTGATGGGGTACCACTTTTCAACACAAGTCACTTATTTGGCTTTTTTACAGCCATAAACCCCGATATGGTGAAAGAATTAACTCTTTTCAAAGGAAGCATCCCTGCCACCATGGGAGGAAGGCTTTCTTCAATTGTTGAAATTAAACTCAATGATGAACTGTCGCCCAAACACAAGGTGGACGCAAGTTTTGGGTTGATTAGCAGCCGTATAAAACTTAGCATTCCATTAAAGCACGAAAAAAGTACAGTTCTGCTTTCAGGCAGAACATCTTACTCCGATTTGTTACTTAAAAATTCCGGTATAAAGGAACTACAAAACAGCGGAGCTGGCTTCTATGACCTGAATGCCAAATATATCCAAAAACAAAAAAATGGAAACCTTCTGAAAACCAGCGCATACTCTAGCAGGGATCGGTTCAGGTTCCGGGAGGAAAGTGAACATGCTTACGGGACCGATTATTATACAATCGATTATATCTTATTCTCCGGAAGCATGATGAGCAATGCAATCTCTGCATTTTATTCAGGTTTTCATACAGAACTTTCCGAAGTTGGCGATAGTCTGAAGTCTTCGAAATACAAATCGGGAATAGAAATGTTCTCACTGAATTACAATGGCGGGTATTTCCCCTCACAAAATCACAAAATTTACTATGGAATAAACAATATCCTTTATAGCTTTCAAATGGGAGAACGAACTCCATTGAACTTAAATTCCTCCATTCCCCTTCAGAAACTTGATAAAAAATACGGATTGGAATCTGCACTTTATGCTGGTCATGACTACAATCATTTTTCCGGCTTATCAGTTTCCTGGGGTCTCAGGTTTGCACTTTATAACCAACTGGGGCCGGCAGAGATTTATAATTATACTTCAGGCATGCCAAGAGATGAGGAGTACATAACCGACACCTCCTTTTTTGAACCCGGCAGGAAGGTTGCTGTTTATCCATCGTTAGAGCCAAGAATAGCGCTTAAATATTATATGAATGATAATTTCACCCTAAAAATGAGCTATACCCGCTCAAAACAGTTCATCCACCTTTATAGCAATACTTCGAATATTACCCCAACCGATGTTTGGGTACCTTCCGGCAGAACTATCAAACCCCAATCGGGCGATCAGTTTTCGTTAGGATTATTTTCCGGTGAGAACGGCTCATTAATCGAAACTTCCTTTGAAGTATACTACAAATCGATTCATAACCTCATGGATGTTAAAGGTGGTGCTGAATTACTGATGAACAGGCATCTGGAGGCGGATCTTCTTTCGGGAAAAGGCAGAGCTTATGGCGCAGAATTTATGATGCGCTTTTCCGGACGCCTGAATGGGTGGCTGGCATACAGCCTTTCCAGATCGGAGCGTATCGTGGATGATAAAACCCAAAACAGCAGCATCAATAAAGGGAACTGGTATCCTTCCGATTACGACCGGCCGCACGACCTGAAGATTTTTTTGAATTACAGACTAAATGCACGGTTTCAGACTAGTTGTAACTTCACATATTCCAGCGGAAGACCTGCTACATTCCCAACGGCATACTACCTCACCCAAAATATTCCGGTTGTATTTTATTCTGAAAGAAACCAGTTTCGATTACCCGATTATAAAAGAGTAGATGTATCACTGAGCATGGACCTGACAACAAAAAGAACTAAAAAATGGAAATCGGAAATAGCATTCTCAATATATAACCTTGCCGGCTGGGATAATACATACTCTGTTTTTTTCAGAAATGAAAATGACCTGAACCTTAATGCATGGCAGGTACTTATGATTAACAGGGCTGTTCCGTCTGTATCATGGAATTTTAAGTTTTAGAAATGGAAAACAGAATAAGAACACATATCGTTATACTTTTTCTTTTCATTACCGGAGCATGCATTGAACCATTCGAATTCGAATCGCATACCCCCGAAAACAGCATTCTGGTTGTTGATGCTCAGGTAACAAATAAGTCCGGCGATTCTTATATTGAACTCCACTTTGCAAATCCATATTCAAATGGAGAGATATTTAAAGACACCCTTCCTGCACCGGATGCCGCAGTGGTTTATTTAAAAGATCAGGAAGGTTCGACCCATCTGTTTACAGAAAAGCGTAGCGGGCTATTTACTGCTTCCGATTCACTTTTTGCCGCACTCCCTGGTTTTCATTACCAATTGCAGATTGAACTTAATGATGGCAGGTTTTATGAATCGGATCTTATTCCAATGCCTGAAGAGGTAGAAATAAACGAGGTCTTCTGGAAATACACCGAAGGGACCATTGATAAAAACGGCGACACGACAACTCCCGGATACAAGATTTTTGTGGCTTC
>CAYOLQ010000078.1:0-12076 GCA_964404825.1 uncultured Chitinophaga sp. | reverse complement strand
CAGCAACAATAGTGGAAACCTTAAATATCGTTATACAGAAACCTGGGAGGTTGATAATTGGGGATACTTTTGGTATAATACCTACAGGATACAAAAAGAGTCTTACAAAGACCACTATGGTAACCCACCCTTCCCGGTTTGGCCTTACGATACCCTTGTACCCGAAATTTGCTATGAAACCTACAAACCCAAACGATATCTGAATGTTGATCGGGTCAATGAAAGTTCTGTTGCCGAAAAACAAATAAACGAGTTAAGCTTTATTTCAATCTATGATTCGAGGCTGAAACGCAAGTATTCCATCGATGTTGAGCAAATGTCAGTTTCGGACGAAGCCTGGGAATATTGGAAAAGCATTGAGCAACAGAAAGCTGCAACCGGTTCTCTGTTTGATCCCTTGCCCTTTAAAATCGGGAGTAATATATATTGCACCAACTCCGGAGAAGCAGAAGTTGCAGGGTTCTTCGTGCTGGGAAACATTACACGAAAACGTTTATTTATTGATGCTTCGGAGATTCCGGAGAAACCCGTTTTCTATCCTGCTTGTAAGGAATACGCAATATGGACCGATAATCCCTGGGGAAATGGTCCTAATATGGGTTGGCCCGATTTGTTTGCAGACAACAGTTCGTGTTGCTTTATTTGCGACTTATGTCCCGACTTCAGCCGTACAAAACCAGTCTGGTGGTAAATCTTTTTAAATCTCTGGAATGAAAATAAATCGCTTATTATGGCTTTTAACATTACTAACCCCCTGTCTGGTGCAAGGAAAGATACCCGCTTTTCCAGTATTAACACATGAAAGGGATACCGACTTCATATCTGTCAGAACCGACAAATCGTTTTATTTTCAGGGAGAAATGTCATTTTTCCTGGCAATTGTCACAGAAAAGGCTGACTCTGCCCTTTCCTTCAATTCACTTGCTGTTTTTTTGACCAGCCAAAGCAAGGACATTGTTTTTCAGGGCCAATTTCCGTTAAAAGGAGGAGTATGTTCGGGAAGTTTTAAAATTCCGTACGGACTTAAAGAAGGATTTTACAATCTTTTTCTTTTGACCGGTAATCCGGAAAACGGATCGGTTTTATTTTACCAGCAATTATTTCCGGTATTGAATTTTTTCCCGGCTAATTCTGGAAATACAAATTCGACCACAGAGGAGCCAGATAATAGTCCAAGCCGGCTTTCAGAAAAGATTCGGGCTGACAATAATTCTGAATGGGAGAATTCCGGAATCCTTTTACCCATAAACTTTCTCTCTCCCGATTCAGCAACTATCAGTCTGAACTTTCCTGATGAACTATTGGCATATAAAAACAGAAGGGTACATATTAGTATTGCTGACAGTGCCAGTGTCTATGCATTCCCCTTTCATTCTCTTTCTGATTTAACCGGGCAATTAATTGAGGAAGATCTGAAAGTCAATCCTTTTGGAGTTGTTTATAAAACCGGAATTATAAAAACCGGGCTTATTCCAGAGGAAAAAATTCTCCGGATAAATATGACTGGTAACGCTTTCCCGTTTGAGTTCAGAGCATGGGTAAATCACATTGATTCAAATTTTAATGGCGACCTGTTAATAACTTTGCCGGGCCCCTTACCTTCCATACAAAGAGAATATGCAACAGGAAAAGACTTTATTATTGTTCAATTACCTTCAGATAAAATGCCATTGGATATTTGCATCCAGGCGGATGACCAAAATCGGTTTAGCTTTCCTGATATCAAACCCTTCCAATATTCCGACCTTCTTAACGATATCACCTTAATCGGAACCTCGCAAAACGCTGATCAGTATCTTGGGTACCTTAAAGAAGTCCATGCTCGCCGAATCGAAATATTAGCGGCATATCAGCTTTGGAATGAAGATTTAAATGAAGTTTATGATACCTTGCAGAGAAAAGCTGATTCTTCTATTAATATTCCCTTCTATGGGAAACCCGATTCCAGATTTTTCCCCTATGAATATGAATTAAATCAGGATCTGGAAAGCTTAATAAAGTATCACATTCCGGAAATCCGGCTGAAAAAAAGTATGGGAGAAAGTTATCTTCAGTTTAACCCCGTTTACCGAAGCGAAATAAAATCAAAATCAAGACCCTGGATAATGTTAAACGGTATCCCACAAATAAATGTACACGAGATTCTTTCAATTCCCGGAAAAAATATTGAATACATTGATATTTGCCTGAATAGCTTTGTATATGGCAATAACTGGTACCCTGGATTAATAAACATCATTCTTAAAAATGAGATGGATAAAAACCAGTTTCCCGGCTTAAATCCTTGTCTGATTGAATTAAACGGATTCGAAGATCTATACATTTACAGATACATGCATAAGAGCGGAAACCCCGATGTAAGGCAGGTACTATTTTGGGAAGAGGCATTTTCTGATGAGCAGAGTCGCTCAAAACTGAAGTTTAAATGTCCCGACTTTTCGGGTATTTATTGCATGAAATTGTTGATTATACCCGAAAACAGGAAAATTTATGAAGAAATTCGTTTTTTTAAGATAAACTAAAGATAACTGATATAAACTTTATGAAATCATCCAACAAATCAACAGTATCTTACATACTTCTTTTAACCTCTCTGATATTTGCCTTTAGTTGTAAAAGCAATAATGATTTCAGCAATGATTTTGTTGTTTCATCAAGTAACGGGAAATATGTACTTTCCTGCGCAATTAGCAGGAACAAAGTTTATACCTCTTCCGATGCTGGAAAAGCTATTCAAAAAGGCATAGACCTGCTCGAAAATGGAGGTAGTCTGAGACTTTCGAGTACAGAATATATCCTTACCCATACATTGCATTTGAACAGCGGTATACATTTAAAGGGCGAAGGGAGAAAATCCCGGCTGATAATAAAAGATACCGATTCTATCGGATGCGGCATTTTTGCTACAGGGAAGAAAGATATTCAAGTATCAGGATTAAGTATAGTTGCTTCCGGATCATCTGTGAAAGCGGGTATTTGCTTCGATCATTGCGGCGATTGCGAGATTACCGACATTTATTCGGAAGGATTTCAGAAATACGGAATATGGCTGAGAAACAATTCATTTTTATGCCATATAAACGACTGTACGGCAGCCGGAAACAAACGTGCCAATATTTACACCGACAGCTTATTCTGGTCGCGGGCAGGTGAATATATGCCAAACCTCATAACCAATTGCATTACATACGGTGGATGGAATGGGATCGAATGCAATAAATCAATTGTATTGAACATAGTTGGCTGTGTGGTACATCAACCTGAGAACTTCGGATATTATATTCACAATGTGAGCAATAGTGTGCTTCTGACGGGCTCCAGAACATATCAAACACAAAATGATGCTGTAGTTGTTGAACAATCCCACGAAATTAACATAAGCAGCAACATCTTCTGCTGGTCTAGGGGAAAAGGCATTGTATTGAGGGGAGTCGACTGGGGAACCATTAGCGCTAATAATATAATCGATAGCGGATCGGAGCGATATGGAGGCTTTCCGGGGGTTGGTGATGCAAATGGACTGGAACTTGTAATGAAAACAAGATGTGTTCAGGTTACGGGAAATAATATTTTCAACTGGGGAGGACAAGGGATAATGAAACATGGAATTTTTGAGGATGAAACCTGCTTTCAGAATTCATTCATTGCGAACAATATAAATTATTATGAATCTGATGGAATCATTAGCAAAGGTAAAGGCAGCGTGGAAAAAGAAAACCTGTTACACAAAAGGCCGGCTTTAAACGGTAATCCCGCAGGCCCCGACCCGCTTTTTAAGCCAGAACTATTGGAAACGTTTATCAGAGAATGAATACTTTTAAACTCTTATTAATCAATCAGTTAATTCAATTTTGACATACCATATGAAAAAGAAATTCAAAATGATCAATTTCCCAGGTCCGACTGCAGGCATACTTATTCCATTGATTTTAGCATCATCCTGTTCGTCAGGTGAACGGGCCCCAAAACCCAATGTAATTATCTTTTACATCGACGACATGGGTTATTCCGACCTTGGCTGCTACGGCTCCAAAATTAACCGTACGCCAAACCTCGACAGGATGGCGGGGGAAGGTATGATGTTTACCGATTTTTATTCGGCCAGCAGTGTTTGCACGCCCTCCCGGGCTGCCTTGCTTACGGGCTGCTATCCCATTCGGGTTGATATGGCTATAAACGATTGGGAAACAGGAATGAAACAGGTTTTATTCCCTGTTTCGACAAAAGGATTAAACCCCTCAGAAACTACGATTGCCGATATGCTTAAAGCAGTAGGCTACCAAACTGCCTGCATCGGAAAATGGCATTTAGGGGATCAGCCCGAATTCTTACCTACCAGGCAGGGTTTCGACTATTATTACGGTATACCCTACAGCAATGATATGGGTGCTGAGCAATTCCCTATAAATCCGCCCCTTCCCCTTCTCAGACAGGAAATTGTTATTGAAGCTCCAGTTGAACAAAGCACCATGACCCAGCGGTTTACCAATGAGGCTATTGCTTTTATGGAAAAAAATAAAAGCAAACCCTTTTTTATCTATTTACCCCATGCCATGGTTCACTTTCCCCTTCATGCCAGCGATTCGTTCAAAGGTAAATCAGCCAATGGTATTTACGGCGATGCAGTGGAGGAAGTCGATTGGTCCGTGGGTAAAATACTTGAGTATCTGAAGGAAAATGATCTTGATGATAATACACTGGTGCTATTCAGCTCAGACAATGGTGGTGTACCGGGGTTGGGAGGCAGCAACCAGCCGCTTTCGGGAAGTAAAGGTACAATTATGGAAGGCGGATTCAGGGTTCCTTTGCTTGCCCGTTGGCCGGGGAAAATTCCAGTAGGTTCAACTTCTAATTCACTTACATCTACCATCGACATTTTACCTACTCTTGCTGAGGTTTGCGGAGCTGAACTACCACGTGTTCCCATTGATGGGGTAAGTATCGCAGATATTCTTTACGGTAAAAAAACAGATGATGCTCATTCCGTTTTCTTATATTACCAGAAGAATCAACTTCAGGCCATTCGGAGTGGTACATGGAAACTGGTACTCCCGCTTGATTACCGAATAGTTTATCCCTGGAGCGATTCAACCAGCCAGCAGGAGGCTTTGTTGTTTAAACTTTCGGATGATATTGCCGAAGAAATAAATCTGGCAGAAACATGGCCCCAACGCGTTACTGAACTTATTGCCCTTGCCGGCTCGGCTAAGGCAATTTTAGGCGATGTAGACCTGTCTGGTAAAGAAGCCCGAAAAGCTGGGTTTGTAAGTCATGCCAGGCCATTGCGTCCCTGACATGATGCTTTCAGGTTTGGATTTAAAAAAGTATTAATATTTAATTTGAAAATATGCATCTACTTCTTAAAATAACCGCTCCGGGAATCTTTATACTGTCAGTTGCATGCTCACAGCAACCAGATTTTGAAAAAAACCTTCAGAATATAACCACTTCAATAAGTCTGGAAGCTACAAGTTTTAACGGTTCACATCCTTTACAAAGCAGTCTTTTGAGATTAGATGAAACGGATGTTACACTGGAAAACGCGTCTGTTGGAGGTTGGAATATTAACATAGAAAAAATCCTCCCTGAAGAATCCCCAAAGGAATTTACTCTTTGTATTACAGCTGTTTGCAACGAAAGCGAACTGCTTCAGCAAAGTATAGGTTTACGACTCGATTTTAAAAAATGGTCTGAACAAAATTATGTTCTTTTCCCTGCGGCAGCTTACAACGGCAACCGCTACAACGGCAGGGCAAAAGGAAGACGGGAACATCTGTGCAACGCTACCGCATGCGGACCCGATATGGAAACCTTTATGACGGATGTCCCACGTCTGAACATTAACGACGGTCCTTCTGCTATTCAGGTATTAAGCGGAGATATGTCCACCCCTGCAATTGCATTAAGGTTCAGCGATTCCGGAAAAGGTTTGATAATTCTTACCGATCAGGGTGGTACACAAAGTGATTACAGCTTCAAGCTGGAAGAAAGCGAAGATCGATCGGGTGCTTTTGTCATGATCAGGTTACCCGGCATACGTGAAGATTCCTGTTTTATGGGAAAGCGGAATTATCCATCGCCCGACAGGGGAAGGGATTTTCAAACCGGAGACACACTGCAGATGAACCTCCATTTTCATTTCTTTGAGGCACCTGACATTCAATCGGTTTTCGACCGGTTCTTTGAAATCAGAAAACAAACCGGGAATCATTCCCTTTCTGCGCAAATTCCTTTCTCAGCTGCCTGGAATATCCAGGAAGAAAAATACAATGCACAGAATTGGGTGGAAAAACACGGGTATTACTCAGTAGGTATGCGTGAAAACCCATATCAGGATTGGCAGACAGGATGGACAGGTGGATTAAACACCGTTTTCCCTCTCCTGCTCAATGGAAACGACACTACCCAAAGCCGTGTTCTTCGTACATTCGATTTCTTATTTGACAGTATCAGTCCATCCGGATTCTTTTTTGATGTATTCCATCAGGATTCATGGTACGATCCTGATCACGAGACTTTTCTGCGGCGCAACAGTGATGCCTTATATTTTATCATGAAAAGTTTCAGTCTATATCAGGATATGTATCCGGATAAAGCGATCCCCGAAAACTGGAACAAGGCTGTCCGGTCATGTGCTGATGCTTATGTGAGATTATATCGCAAATACGGACAATTTGGACAATGGATCAACAATAAGGCAGGTTACATTATAGCTGGTGGAACAGCAAGTAACGGTATTGCATGCGGAGCCCTTGGGCTATGTTCGGCATATTATGACGAGCCTTTATACCTTGAAGTGGCTGAAAAAATGGCCGAATGGTATTATCAAAACTATGTTTCAAAAGGCATGACCAATGGTGGGCCTGGCGATGTATGGCAATGCCCCGATAGCGAGTCGGCTTTTGGCCTGCTGGAAAGTTATGTGGTTCTTTATGAATTGACAAAAAACCAAAGATACCTTGACTATGCAGAAGACATGGCCAAACAATGTGCCACCTGGGTTGTATCTTATAATTTCAGATTTCCAACCCAATCGAGTTTTGCTCAACTTGAAATGGAAACCACAGGTACTGTAATTGCCAACGTGAACAACAAGCATTCTGCCCCTGGAATCTGCACCTTGTCGGGTAACTCATTGTTTAAATTGTTCCGGTATACCGGCAATGAATTGTACCTCGATCTGATTCGCGATATTGCCCGGGCTATCCCACAATATATGTCGCGCACCGACCGCCCTATTCCCGATATACGTCCCGGCGTTCCTGTGCCGATAATGCCCCCGGGTTGGATAAACGAAAGAGTTAACATGTCGGATTGGGAAGAAAGGGGAAATCCCGGCGACATCAGGCGAGGGGAAATCTTTGGAGGATCGTGCTGGAGCGAAGTCTCGAATATGCTAACTTATGCTGAAATTCCCGGTATATATATAATTCCCGAAGAAAACAAACTTATATGTATTGACCATATAGACGCCCAAATCCTGAGTACCGGCGACAGCACCTTTACACTTAAACTCTCGAACAAAACTAAATATGATGCATCGGTAAGGCTCATGAACGAAAGCCCCGGGGAACGTTTAAAACCACTCCCTCAAAACTATTTACTAAACGCCATGACAATTGAGCTAAAGGCTGGCGAGGTAAAACAAATTGATATAGAGCATAAATAAATAGAAAGAAGTCATAGCATAAAATTCGGCCCGCTTTGGAACATTTGAGTTTTTGTTAGAAACAAACGGGAGAATCCTTTTCAATGAAAACTTGTAATTTGCATTCAAATATATTCCAGCAAACATAACCCATGAAAACAAAAACAATTCTTTTGCTTTTACTAATTATTAATCTGATTGTTAGTGCCCAAACATACACTTCAGACTGGGAATCCATTGACAGACGGCCCGTTCCCGAATGGTTTTCCGGTTCAAAGTTCGGGATATTTATACATTGGGGGGTATATTCTGTTCCATCGTACAGGGCAGTAAGTAAGGAAAGGTATCAAACTTATGCCGAATGGTACGAGGCCAGTGTTATGCACAATACAAAAACCGACGGTAGTGAATTTCATGCCAAAAACTTTGGAAAAGGTTTTGAGTACCGTCAGTTTGCTCCCATGTTCAGGGCTGAGTTATGGGATCCTTCCTATTGGGCAAAACTTTTCAAACAGTCGGGCGCCAGGTATGTGGTGCTAACTTCCAAGCATCACGATGGATTTTGTCTTTTCGATGCAAATAGTCCTTATTCGAAAAACTGGAATAGCGTAGACACAGGTCCAAAACGTGATATTCTCGCTGAACTGTCGGATGCGGTGAGAAAGGAGGGCTTGAAAATGGGGATTTATTATTCGCTCATGGAGTGGGAATCGACTCCACGCAATCATGAATGGAGTGGCGGACTCGCAGGATACTATTTACCCGACTCAATAATTAATAAATACCGGATACCTGATCCTTTATTTATTAACGATCATATCTACCCTCAATTACAGGAATTGGTTATGAAATATCAGCCTGCTGTTATTTTCTCCGATGGAGAATGGGACAAACCTTACGATTACTGGCGCAGTACTGAATTCTTAGCCTGGCTATATAATAATGCACCCAATAAAAACGAGGTTGTGGTAAACGACCGCTGGGGAAGGGATACACGGGGTGTTCATGGTGGCTATTACACCAGTGAATATTCGAGTGATCAGGAAAAACTTTCCCATAAACATCCATGGGAAGAAAGCCGGGGAATGGGCGAATCATATGGATTTAACCGGGCTGAAAATATTGAGAATTATCAAACTTCCAGCGCTCTGATTATGGAACTTGCAAGCATTGTAAGTCGGGGAGGAAATTTGTTGTTGAACATCGGGCCCACAGCCGATGGGCGCATTCCGGTAATAATGCAGCAACGGCTAATCGATATAGGTGAATGGCTCGGGGTAAATGGAGAAGCAATTTATGAAACAGAACCCTGGCAAAACGCCACCCTTAATCCGGATTATTTCTTTACTCAAAAAGGCAATGATGTTTACCTGATTCCGAAAACCTGGCCAGAAGAAACTATTGTTATCAAAGGGATTAACAATAAACCTTCCAGTTGTACCCTGCTTGGTTCTGATATTGAACTGAAATTTAAAAAACAAGGTAGTTCTATCATTATCAATCTGCCTTCTGTTAACCCCGGGGAAATAAAAAGTAACAGAATCAGCGTCATAAAAATATCAACGGTTTCTGAATAATACTATATCCATCGAATTATGAAATTAATAACTTCATTCACTGTTTTATTGCTTTTTAGCATCAATCTGGCTTTTGGTACCAGTATCATTGTAAATAACCGGCATCCGGAAGCAGCTGATAAAAGTGGTAATGGAACATACAAAAAACCTTTTAAAACCATATCCAAGGCAGCTGAAATAGCTGTGCCGGGTGACACAGTGCTCGTGTTTAGCGGGATTTACAGGGAGTGGGTGGCTCCTGCCCGCTCAGGATTACCAGGAAAACCAATTGTATACATGGCAGCGCCAAATGAGGTAGTTATGGTGAAAGGATCAGAAATATGGGAAAACAAATGGATGAACTCAGAAACAAACTCCAATGTATATCATAGTAAACTCGACATTTCCAAACTTAAGGAATACAATCCCTATTTCATTCCGCTTGCACGGATGAAAGGCAGGCTTTCGCTGGGACAAATATTTGTAAATGGGGAACGGTATTTACAGGTTGATAGTTTGAAAGAAGTCAGGATGTTTCCGGGCACATGGATGCTTTCGTATGACAGTACTGAGATTATTCTACATTTCAATCAGGATAAAGAAAACAAAAGTTTGTCAGTTTCACAGGTAGAATTTACTACACGTGAACGGATTTTTTCGCCCAAAAAGCGTGGTTTATCATTCATAACCGTAGAAGGATTCATTTTTGAACACGCCGGAAATCAGTTCCCATCGGGTTTTTACAACAGAGGCCCTAGCGGTTTCCCTCAGGCAGGGGCTGTGAGCGCAAGAGCTGGTCATCATTTTACTATCCGAAAAAATACTATCAGACAAGTCAATAGTCTTGCAATTGATTGCGGATACGGAGGGTTGAATGATTTACCAAAAGGGGATTCCCAGAGGGATATTTTAAATCGGGATTCCATCGGTTACCATATCATTGAAAATAATATTATTACCGATTGCGGAGCAGGCGGGATAGCAGGGGCGTACCAAAGGGAAACTATTATCAGGAATAACATCATTGAGCGTTGCAACTTCCTCAACATCGGAGCACCTGAGACCGGAGCCATTAAGGTTCATTTTTTCTATAACAGCCTCATTGAAGGCAACCTAATACGAAATAACTCCTGCAATGGTATATGGCTGGATAATGAATGGTACGGTAGCCGGGTGACGCGTAATGTAGTACTGAATTGCAGTGGCCAGGGGATTTTTGTTGAGTTGGGAAACGGAGAGTGCCTTGTCGATAATAATATTGTCGCCTACACCAAATTAGGTGATGGAATATATCTGCATGATGCTTCCGGAGTAACTATTGCTCACAATTTTCTGTTTGCTAACGAACATTTTGGGTTTTATGCCCGAATTGTATCAGAAAGGGGTAAAAGCGGAACGGAAGACCTACGTATTCTTAATAATATTTTCATTGACAATTACAGGGGTCATATTTGTCTTCCGCCGGAGGATGGGAATCGTGTCAGAAATAATCTTTCAGACTTTAACTTATTTATAAACGGAACCCAGTGGCAATGGGAAGGACTTGATTTCAATTCCTTTACTCTTGGATCCAATGACAAAAGAGTTCCCAAAGACACACTAGCCTCCATCCTAAAATCGGGTTTGGAAAAGAATGGGGTTCCAATTGAAAAGCAACCAAATTATACGCTGTGGAAAGAGCAGCCATTTCTGACTTTTGAATGGTGGCAAATGGTCACAGGAAATGATAAAAACAGTCTTTGTCCAAAAGTACATACCGGTGATGTTGAAAATGGGGCAGTTGACAAAGGAGCTTTCAGCCTTTCTCAGGAGAATCTGTTTATAGACATAAAAAACGGACTAACATTTTCTCAGCTAAGGGTTCCTAAAGTGAGTAAAGTTGACACCGATTTTTTTGGAGTCCCGATGCCTGATAAGGACATCCTTCCGGGTCCGTTTCAAAAATACCTGCCAGAATTTAACAGGATATTTTTGAAATTAAATTAGGTCTGCTTTGATAGATTTGTTTATGGATCTTTAAAAAAAAGCCCGTTAAATCTAACGGGCTTTCCAGGGTTAAGTAGTTCTAAACAACCACTCGTTCTAACTAAAACAAACATATTCAATGCACTAACTAATTCATATCGAACTCTTATTCAATTCATTGCCATTTTTTCACGGTATCGGTTAACAGATTCATCCATCCCACCATTTTTATGGAAATCAGGTGGCTCAAAAACAAATGAATAAGGCATATAAAGACTTGCACATGATGGATTTTCATTTTTCAGAGTATTATACTTAAACCATAAATAGTCATATTCAGTAATAGCAGTTTGAATCGTTTTAAAATCGTATATCCCGGTTTTATCTCCTTCCATACCTTTTAACATAATTATCCATGCCTGATGAACAATAGAATACATTTTTAAACCATATTCTGAAGACACAACCAAATAATCATTTACAACTGAGTCATTTGTTTTTATCTCACCTGCAAGCTTTGTAATTTCCTTCCATATTTCAACGCATTCCAGCTTTTCGGCTATAACTGCATCTACCAGGCCCTTAGACACTATATCCCGGAAACAAGTATCCAAAAGATCGAGTCCTCCAAGGAACTGATCCCGTGTCCACCAAACATTGACAGGATGAATAATACTATTATGACCTCTCAAAACTCCCTTTGCTGAGAGTAGACAAAGTTTCCTGAACCGATCCTGATCAATTGAAGACAAACCTAATTTCTGACCATATTCAGCAAATAGTTCTTCTTCCGGTTTATCAGGATTCTGAGCCCAGGCGCTGATAACATAAGCATTCAGGTCGCACCAGAGTTCATTAGTGATATATGGACCTACCCATCCGCCACCTCGTGACCACGACCAGATAC
>CAYOLQ010000077.1:0-17273 GCA_964404825.1 uncultured Chitinophaga sp. | reverse complement strand
TCTGTGGCTCTATGAAATGCAATTGTTACACAGAGTACACAGAGTAGACACAGAGTTTCACTGAGAAATACTCTGTGGTTCTCTGTGAAATCCTCTGTGGCCCTATGAAATGCAATTGTTACACAGAGTAGACACAAAGTTTCACGTAGAAATACTCTGTGGTTCTCTGTGAAATACTCTGTGGCTCTATGAAATGCAATTGTTACACAGAGTAGACACAGAGTTTCACGGAGAAGTACTCTGTGGTTCTCTGTGAAATAAATTTGTTACATAGAGTTTCATACAGAAAAACTCTGTGGTCTGTGCAATAAACGTTGAAAAGTTTTTACCCTTTTACCCTATTAAAAGAATTTCTAATAGTATTTTGGCATGCTGAAAAATGATGATGTGAAAGACCTTCTGAAGGAGTTAAATAGTGAGCAAAGGGAAGCTGTCCTTAATTATAAAGGCCCTTCTCTGGTTATTGCAGGTGCAGGTTCCGGAAAAACGCGGGTTCTGACCTTCCGTATTGCACACATGCTAAACGAAGGAATTCACCCTGCATCCGTTCTGGCTCTTACCTTTACAAACAAGGCCGCAGCAGAAATGAAGAGCAGAATAGCAGATCTCGTGGGATCTGATTCGGCCCGCAAACTCTGGATGGGAACCTTTCACTCTATTTTTGCCAGAATACTCAGACTGGAAGCTAAGGCACTGGGTTATCCTACTGACTATACTATATACGATACTACCGATTCAAAGAATCTAATTAAAACAATCCTCAAAGAGATGAATCTTGATGAGAAAATATACAAACCATCGGAGGTATTGGGTCGTATCAGTAACGCAAAGAATAATCTGGTTACGCCTGAAGCATACGCTGCAAGTACTGAAATTGCAACCCGGGATAACAACAACCGTCGGCCGATGATGGCTGTTATCTATAACCGTTACACGGCCAGATGTAAAAAATCCGGAGCAATGGATTTCGACGACCTTTTGCTCAATACCAATATTCTATTCCGTGATCATCCTGCCATTCTTCAGAAATACCAGTCTGCCTTCAGATATATTCTTGTGGATGAATACCAGGATACCAACTACAGCCAGTACCTGATCATCAGGAAACTGGCTCAAAACCACAGTAATGTATGCGTTGTTGGTGATGACGCACAGAGTATATACTCTTTCAGGGGCGCCAGGATTGAAAACATTTTAAATTTTAAAAGAGATTACCCTGGTGTTGTTCTTCATAAACTCGAAAGGAATTACCGGTCCACCAAAAACATAGTAAACGCGGCCAACAGCATTATTGCCAACAACAAGGATCAGATCCATAAAAAAGTATATTCTGAAAAACAGGTAGGAGAAAAAATAAAGATTATTGAAGCCAGAGCCGATAATGAAGAAGGATTTCTGATTGCAAACCTTATCAAAGATCTGCTTTTTGCCAAACAATATAAGTTTAAAGATTTTGCAGTACTGTATCGCACTAATGCTCAATCCAGAATTTTTGAGGAATCACTGAGAAAGATGAACATTCCTTATAAAATTTACGGTGGAGTTTCATTTTTTCAGAGAAAAGAAATAAAGGATATTCTTGCCTATTTCAAACTCGTTGTGAATTCAGCTGATGAAGAGGCACTTAAACGGATTATCAATTATCCGTTAAGGGGGATCGGCAAAACTACCGTTCTGAAAATCGAGGAGTTGGCTGCCACAACCGATACCACAATGTGGGAAGTTATTGAAAATCATGCTTTGATGACAATGCATTTCAATAAAGGAGTAATTGGAAAAGTTTCAGGCTTTGCATCAATGATTAAAGATTTCAGAAGTAAACTCGGACTCATGGAAGCTTTCGATCTTGCCTACAGTATGGTTACAAGCCTTGGAATTCTGAAAGAACTCCGTGATGATAAGACTCCCGAAGGAATCAGCCGCTACGAAAATGCTGAAGCATTACTGAATGGCATCCGCGAATTTACTGAAACAACTGAGGAAGGTGCAATTCCCGGACTTACAGACTATCTGCAAACAGTAACCCTTCTTACCGACGCAGACACGGAAAAGACCGAAGACAATAATAAGGTAACCCTGATGACAATACATGCTGCCAAGGGTCTGGAGTTTAAACATGTTTGTATAGTGGGACTTGAAGAGGAACTTTTTCCATCCCACATGAGTATCACAAATCCCCGGGATCTTGAAGAAGAGAGAAGACTTTTCTATGTTGCACTTACCAGAGGGGAAGATAGTATTAGTCTGAGTTTTGCCAACTCCCGTTACAAATGGGGATTGCTGGGAAACTGTAATCCTAGCCGGTTCATTGCAGAAATACCGGAGGAATTTCTTGAATTCCCCATTTCCCTTTCACCCAATAAATCGACCAATTCAACGCGATTTGCTTTTGAAGACGAAGGAAAATCAACTATTTCATCAAAACCTGCATATCAGGGTTACCTGAACGAAAGAAAACTGATAAGAGTTGGAAAACAACCGGAACAAACTGCTGGCGAGGCAGCCGATCCCTCTAAAATATTTGTGGGAACAAAAGTTGAGCATCAAAGATTCGGAACCGGAATGGTGGAGTTTCTTGAAGGTGACAAGGCAACTGTAAATTTTACCCAACATGGTAAAAAGCAACTGCTTCTGAAATTTGCAAAATTAAAAATTGTGAACTAAGTAAATTCTCTATCTTTGCATAAAATTTATATAATGGATTACGATTATAATACAAGTCGCAAAAAGATGGACCTTCCCGAGTATGGCAGAAATGTGCAGAAGATGGTTGATCACATAAAAACCCTTGAAGACAGGGAAGAGAGAAATAAAGCTGCCCGTACAATTATCAGCATAATGGGAAACCTTAATCCTCATTTAAGGGATATTGCAGATTTTAAGCATAAATTATGGGATCATCTGGCGATAATTTCCAATTTTGAACTTGATATTGATTCACCATACGAAACTATAGAGCGGACAAAACTACTTGAGAAACCAAATCCATTAACTTATAATCAGGGAGGAATCCGTTACAAGCATTATGGCAAGTATATGGAACAGATGATTAAGAAAGCCGTTGAGATGGAGGAAGGCGAAGAAAAAGAAGTTCTGATTTCGATGCTTGCCAATCACATGAAAAAATCCTATTTAACCTGGAATCGTGAAGTAGTAAACGACGAGCATATTTTTCTGGATCTTAAAGAATTATCTGGTGGCAAAAGAGATATAAAAGTTGAAGCACTCAAACTATCTGAAACAAGGGATATTCTTAATAAAAACCGCAAGAAGAAACCCATCAAACCGATAAAACAGATAAAAAAGAAACTGTAAATCATGAGCAGCTTCCGCATCGAAGGGGGTCATAAACTGAGTGGGAAAATCACTCCGCAGGGTGCCAAAAATGAGGCTCTGCAGATTCTTTGCGCAACACTTCTCACCCCTGAACCGGTTACCATTTCTAATATCCCCAACATCCGTGATGTTAAAAAACTCATTGAACTGCTCAATGATATGGGTGTAAGGGTTGAAAAACATTCTCCACATAAATACACTTTTACTGCCGGAGATATAAACCTTGAATACCTGCAAAGCACTGATTTCTATGAAAAAAGTACTGCCTTAAGGGGCTCCGTGATGATTGTGGGCCCGCTCCTCGGCAGATACGGAAAAGCATTTATTCCTAAACCGGGAGGTGATAAAATAGGGAGGCGCAGACTGGATACACACTTCATAGGATTTCAAAACCTTGGTGCAAAGTTTAATTTCGACTCCAAAAATTACTTTTACAGTGTTGAAGCTTCCAGTCTGAAAGGTTGCTATATGCTTCTCGATGAAGCTTCAGTTACAGGTACCGCAAATATAATTATGGCTGCAGTTCTTGCAAAAGGAACCACAACCATTTATAATGCAGCGTGTGAACCCTATATTCAACAGCTTTGCCTGATGCTGAACCGTATGGGTTCAAATATCAGCGGAATAGGCTCAAACCTCCTGACAATAAAGGGTGTAACATCTCTCAAAGGTACAGAACATACTATTCTGCCCGATATGATTGAAATAGGCAGTTTTATTGGTATGGCAGCAATGACACATTCAGAACTTACCATAAAGAATGTTCGCAACGATATGCTGGGGATAATTCCCGATTCCTTTAAAAGGATGGGAATTGAGATGGAGCTCAGAAAAGATGATATTTATATTCCTGCTCAGGACCATTATGAAATTGATACCTTCATCGATGGAGCTATCCTGACAATTGCAGATGCGCCATGGCCCGGATTAACACCTGATCTTTTAAGCGTAATACTTGTAATCGCCACTCAGGCAAAAGGAAGTATCCTGGTTCATCAGAAAATGTTTGAAAGCCGGCTATTTTTCGTCGATAAACTAATCGATATGGGAGCGCAGATTATCCTTTGCGATCCGCACAGGGCAACCGTTATCGGACTCGATGGAAAAATAAAATTGCGGTCTACTGTCATGACATCTCCTGATATCCGTGCCGGAGTAGCTCTGCTTATTGCTGCCATGTCGGCAGAAGGTGTCAGTACAATTCATAATATCGAGCAAATCGATCGCGGATACGAAAGTATTGATGCACGACTAAATGCATTAGGTGCAAAGATCGAACGCATCTGATGAATGCTGATGTTGCTGATGATTTTTGCTTTTTCAGAAAAAATTTGTTTGTTAATTTTTAAAGATTGAAAAATCTATGGCAAGCTTTTTGTTATCTTTGTAAAGATTTACATATATAGATATAAACTTTTAATAACATGAAGAACACAGTATTATTAATGACAGTTTTGGCCATTGCTTTTACCTCTGCCAATTGCACATCCGTACAGAGCGACCCTCTTAAAAAAGGATCCGTTGAAGTAACTGAAACAAGCAGTGCCCCTGCCGAAGCGCCTGTTGGACTTTCAATTGGAAACAGAGCTCCTGAATTGGAATATACTTCACCCGAAGGAAAAACTATTAAACTTTCCTCATTAAAAGGACAGGTTGTATTAATTGATTTCTGGGCATCCTGGTGTCCTCCCTGTCGTGTTGAAAATCCAAATCTGGTCAGAACTTACAATCAGTTTAAAAATTCTGAATTTAAATCCGGTAAAGGATTTACTATTTACAGTGTTTCACTTGACCAGCAGAAAGAACGTTGGGTTGGAGCGATTCAAGCCGATAATCTGTCATGGTCTTCACATGTAAGCGATTTAAAAGGATGGCAATCCGTTCCAGCTGCAATGTATCAGGTTAGATCTATACCTTCCAGTTTTCTTATCGACGGTAAAGGCATCATAGTTGCTACAAACTTACGCGGTGAGGCACTTGGTCTTAAACTCACTGAGTTGCTTAAGTAAAAAGTTCTAATCACAGACCCCTGATAAAGTGGGTCTGTGATCGTATTTTACAACTTCAAAAACGGCAGTCGGTTTTCCCATTTAAGCCCGATTCCTGCCATAATAATTTCCATTTACCAATCTTACTGTCAATTTGTCTATTATGCCAATAATGGCAAACTATTTGATCCTCGGAAGGGGTCAACAATAAAAACATTTTATAATGGTCAGGAAAGTCAATTCAGAAGTATCCAATAATCAGGCAGAAGACCCTAAAGGTAAGCATCACACCAAGAATCAGAAGCAAAAACCTGTACCGGAAAATAATGATTCACAGGAAACGGAACAGCTTGAATCTAGTCTTGAGATCTGTGGGCAGAAATTGAACGATAGTCAGGATAAATACCTTCGTTTATCGGCAGAATTTGATAATTACAGAAAACGTACTCTGAAAGAGAAATCAGATCTGCTGAAATCTGCTGGCGAAGATACAATTGTAAGGATACTCCCGGTGCTGGACGATTTTGAACGCGCGATGGCTGCAATGCAGACATCCAAAGACATTGAAGCGGTAAAGGATGGGATCAACTTAATTTATAATAAGTTAAAAGAAACCCTTTCCCAACTGGGAATCAAGGAAATAGAATCTCTGAATCTGGATTTCAATACTGATCTTCATGAAGCAATAACAAAAATACCGGCGCCGCAGGACGATTTAAGAGGCAAGGTTGTGGATGTGGTTCAAAAGGGTTATTATCTTAATGACAAAATTTTACGCTTCGCTAAAGTTGTAATCGGGGAATAAAGAGCTAAAGAAAATATGGCAAAAAGAGATTATTATGAGGTATTGGAAGTAGCCAGGACTTCAAGTGCGGATGAGATAAAAAAAGCTTACCGAAAAATGGCGCTCAAGTACCATCCCGATAAAAATCCGGATAATAAAGAGGCTGAAAATAAATTCAAGGAAGCTGCTGAAGCTTATGATGTGCTCTCCAATCCTCAGAAAAAAGCGAAATACGACCAGTATGGTCATGCAGCGTTCAGCAATGGAGGCGGAGGCGGTGGATATTCAGGAGGAGGAATGACTGTTGAAGACATTTTTGAACATTTTGGAGATATTTTCGGGGGATTTGGTGGTTTTGGAGGCTTTGGCGGAGGCCGGCAGTCACAACAACGTCAGAATAAAGGAGCAAACCTCAGGGTAAAGGTGAAACTGACTCTCGATGAGGTTTCCAAAGGTGTTGAGAAAAAGATTAAAGTAAAAAAATACATTTCCTGTCAGGAATGCAGCGGTACCGGAGCAAAAAACGGAAGTTCCTATAATACATGCACCACCTGCAACGGAAACGGACAGGTCACCAGAGTTACCAATACATTTCTGGGAGCAATGCAAACAACGCAGACCTGCCCGACCTGCAATGGAGAAGGACGCATTATCTCCAACAAATGTAATTCATGTTATGGCGAAGGCATTGTAAGCACCGATGATACCATCTCATTTTCAATTCCTGCCGGTGTTGCAGAGGGTATGCAACTCAAAGTTTCCGGGAAAGGAAATGCTGCCCGCAGAGGCGGAGTAAACGGTGACCTGCTGGTACTTATAACTGAAGAACCGCATCCTGAGCTTATCCGCGATGGTAATGACCTCCTTTATAATATGTACCTGACGATCCCTGATGCTGTTTCAGGCACTACTGTTGAAATCCCCACTATTGATGGGAAAATCAAGATAAAAATAGATCCGGGAACCCAACCCGGGAAAATCCTGAGAATCCGCGGAAAAGGAATCCCCGATGTAAATGGTTATGGAAAAGGTGATTTGCTCGTTTCAATAAGTGTATGGATTCCCAGAAATTTAAGCAAGGATGAATACAAACTTTTTGAAAAGCTTAAAGAATCTTCTAACTTTATTCCCAATCCCGATAAGAATGATAAAACCTTTTTCGACAGGATGAGAAATCTTTTCGAATAAAAATTTTCAATAATGGAGTTATTTCAGGCAAAAAATGTTGTAAAAGAGTTTTCCAACCATCTGGCTCTTAATAAGGTGTCCGTTTCTGTTCCGGAAAATAGTATTTTCGGATTACTGGGTCCAAATGGAGCCGGAAAAACCACCCTCATTCGTATTATAAATCAGATTACTGCACCCGACGAGGGTGAGCTTTTCTTCGAGGGAAGAAAAATGAAAGCCGATGATATATATCAAATCGGATATCTGCCTGAGGAAAGAGGCTTGTATAAAAAAATGAAAGTGGGCGAACAGGCATTGTACCTGGCTCAGCTTAAGGGGCTTTCGAAGAATGATGCCATGAGAAAACTGAAATACTGGTTCGAAAAATTTGAAATGACCGAATGGTGGCACAAAAAAGTTGAGGAACTTTCCAAAGGAATGCAGCAGAAAGTTCAGTTTGTCACTACCATTATTCATGAACCCCGACTACTCATTTTTGATGAACCCTTCAGCGGCTTCGATCCCATTAACGCGAACCTTCTCAAAAATGAAATACTCGAGCTGAAAAGGAAAGGTTCAACAATTATTTTCTCCACTCATAACATGAGTTCAGTGGAAGAACTCTGCGACCGGATAAGCCTTATCAATAAATCGGAAGTGATTCTCGAAGGTGAAATATTCGACATCAAAAAGAATTACCGGACAAATGTATATCAGCTAAGCTATTCGGGGGATCCGAATAAACTGCAGACCGGGTTAAATGGTAATTATGAGCTTCTGAGCAATTCTACCGAAAACAATGTCCATTTTGCCAGCATCAAAACACAGGCTGAAGACACAGAAAACAAACTGATTAAACAATTGATTCCTCTTGTAAATATACTGTCATTTAATGAGTTAATACCCTCCATGAACGATGTGTTCATCCGTGTGGTAGAAGAAACAAATAAGAAAAACTCTATAGCTTAAATTATACCTGATGAACAAAATCGTACTCATCATTCAACGGGAATACCTTACCCGTGTAAGAAAGAAATCGTTTCTGGTAATGACGGTTCTCGGGCCGATACTTTTTGCTGCTTTTATGGTTCTTCCTGCATGGTTTGCCACCATGGAAGACAAAGAGGTCAGAACCATTGCAGTACTCGACAGCACTAACATTTTCTACGATGTGTTGCCGGAAACAGAATTTATAAAGTTCGCATACCCTAAAGATGTAACTCTGGAACAACTTCAGGAAACTATCGAAACTTCAGGCTATAGCGCTATACTATTTATTCCCCATAACATTCTTGCATCCAATACTTCAATTTTATATTCCAGTAAGCAGCCAAGTCTCAGCATAAGCATGCATATTAAAAACTCCATTGAGAAAGAGATTGAAAATCAAAAACTTAAAGCAAATAACATTGAAAATCTGGATGAAATACTAAAATCCATTAAAACAGATATTAACCTTCGGAGTGTAACCTGGGATGAAGAAGGGAAACTTAAGGAAAGTAATACCGGCCTTGCTATGGGAATAGGCTATGGAGGCGGAATGCTTGTGTATTTTTTCATTTTTCTTTTTGGATCTCAGGTAATGCGGGGAGTTATTGAAGAAAAAACGAACCGCATTGTCGAGGTGATTGTCTCGTCGGTTAAACCATTTGAGCTGATGATGGGTAAAATTGTCGGAGTAGGACTTGTTGGTCTTACCCAGTTTGTACTCTGGATTTTGCTTAC
This sequence comes from uncultured Chitinophaga sp., assembly GCA_964404825.1. GTDB lineage: Bacteria > Bacteroidota > Bacteroidia > Bacteroidales > JACJXF01. The sequence goes on along the minus strand of CAYOLQ010000077.1, from coordinate 8,273 downwards.
ATTTCTATTTGTTGGAGGTGTTCAGAAAGTACTTTTCCCTGATCTTTCAAAATCGGTAACAGAAAAGGCTCTTTCACAGGATATTATGAATAGCCAAATAGCTGATCCCTCTTCCATAAACTTTGAAGAGAAAGAACCTCAAATCCTGGAAGAAATATTCAGTTCTCTCAAGGATGTAAATTATGTGCTTATTCTGGGAATGTTTATATTCTATTTCCTCGGAGGGTATCTTCTGTATGCTTCATTTTTTGCCATAATAGGATCAGCTGTGGATAACGAAGCTGACACCCAGCAATTTATGTTACCCGTAACCTTGCCACTGATAATTGCGATATTTGTAATGATTAATACTATAAACAACCCGGATGGCCCTCTGGCATTCTGGTTCAGCATGATTCCCCTCACCTCCCCTGTAGTTATGATGGTGAGAATACCTTTTCATCCTGCTGCCTGGGAAATCATTGTCTCTGCAACTATTTTAATTCTTACTTTTATTGGATCTACATGGATGGCAGGGAAAATATACCGAACCGGAATACTGATGTACGGAAAGAAAGCAACTTATAAAGAGCTCTGGAAATGGCTCAGATTTAAATACTAGAAAAATGTTTCCACAAAACACAGAACCTACAAGAATTGCCATACTTGATTTCGGAACTAATACCTTTAATCTTCTGATTACTGAGGTAAGTGATGAAAATAAACTTCAGGTAATCCATACCTCCAAAGAAGCCGTAAAACTTGGAGAAGGAGGTATTACAAAAAAGCTGATTACTCCCGAAGCTTTCCAACGGGGACTGCAGGCAATCGAAAACCACCTTGCCCGTGTAAAGGAGTTTGGAGTTAGTAAAGTCTATGCTTTTGCCACTTCCGCCATCCGGGATGCATCGAACGGTAAAGATTTCATCCATGCCGTTCAGGAAAAATATGATGTTTATGTACTAATAATTCCGGGAGAAAGAGAAGCTGAAATTATTTACCGCGGGGTGCGACTGTCGATACAAATGGACGAAAAACCCTGCCTGATTCTTGATATTGGCGGGGGAAGTAATGAATTTATTATTGCCAATAAAAAAGAGATTTTCTGGAAGAACAGTTTTAATCTTGGAATGGCGCGACTATTGGAAACTTTTCATCCTTCCGACCCGATTTCAAAACCGGAAATTGAGAAGTTAAACGAATTTCTGAAAACCGAATTAAAACCACTTTTTGAAGCGGTTACGAGGTTTAAGCCAACAGTTCTGATTGGGGCATCCGGATCCTTCGAAACTATTTCTGCAATGCTCCATTACCGTTTTCCCGGTAAATATCCCAAAAACCATCATTCATCAAGGGAGATTAGCTATGAAGATTTTCAGGCTTTACACGAGCTATTGATTTCATCAACTATTGCTGACAGAAGACTTATGCAGGGCATGGAACCCGTAAGAGTTGAAATGATTGTTCTTGCCAGTATATTTATAAAAATTACCTTGCAGGAATGCGGATTAAAAAGTATAATCCAATCTGATTATGCTTTGAAAGAAGGTGTTATAGCCGAAATACTTAACCTCTGAAACATTTTAGAAATGGCAAAAATTCTGGTTATTGATGATGAGAAAAGTATACGAACAACACTTCAGGAGATTCTTCAATATGAAAATCATGAAGTGGACATGGCTTCAGGCGGAGCTGAGGGACTGGAGATGTTTGACCAGAAAAAATATGATATTGTTCTTTGCGATATAAAAATGCCTGAAATGGATGGCCTTGAGGTACTTGAAAAAATATTTGCAAAATCTACGGATGCGCAGGTAATTATGATTTCAGGTCATGGAAATGTTGAAAATGCTGTTCAGGCAATAAAACGAGGGGCATATGATTTCATCCAGAAGCCATTGGATCTCAACCGGTTGCTGATTACTATCCGAAATGCAATGGACAAATCATTGCTAATAAATGAAACCGTTGTTCTAAAGAAAAAAGTCAGTAAGACACTTGAAATGGTTGGGGAATCACCGGCTATTACGCAGGTAAAGGAAATGATTGAAAAGGTTGCTCCTACAGATGCCCGGGTATTGATTACGGGGGATAACGGAACCGGAAAAGAACTGGTTGCACGGTGGCTGCATGAGAAAAGCGAAAGATCTTCTCACCCTTTCGTGGAAGTGAATTGCGCCGCCATTCCTTCAGAACTTATTGAGAGTGAATTATTTGGTCATGAGAAAGGAGCGTTTACCTCAGCCATAAAGCAAAGAAAAGGTAAATTCGAGCAGGCTGACGGCGGTACTCTCTTTCTCGATGAAATTGGAGATATGAGCCTTTCGGCTCAGGCAAAAGTATTGCGTGCTCTTCAGGAACATAAAATTACACGGGTTGGTTCTGATAGCGATATAAATGTAAATGTGAGAATCGTTGCCGCAACCAACAAAAACCTTAAAGAAGAGATTGAAAGGAATCATTTTCGTGAAGACCTATACCACAGGTTAAGTGTTATTCTTATTCATGTTCCCTCACTCAACGAGAGGACTGAAGATATACCCATGCTGAGTAAGTATTTTAATGAAATTATCTGTTCGGAATACGGGATGCCGGTTAAAACAATCACACCCGATGCAGTAAAAGCCTTGCAGGGAATAAACTGGACAGGTAATATAAGGGAATTCAGAAATGTTCTGGAAAGACTTATTATCCTGTGCGATAAACAGATAACCGGCAAAGACGTCCAGCTTTTCGCTCAGCCTATCGGTAAAAGCTGATATTTCTTCAAATTGTTAAAATGATTTTCGTTAATTTGCGTTGATATGACGGAAAACGACTATCTCCAGGCATGAAAGATCCAAATCCGAAAATCCGTGTGCTGTTTTATTTTCTGATACTTCTTCTGATTTTCCCTGCTTTGTTCTTAAACCTTGGGCTGATGCCAGTTTCAGGTGATGAAGGAACTCGCGCACTGGTAAGCATGGAAATGGAATATTCCGGGAATTACATCACCCCTACCATCAACGGAGAATTTTATTTCAACAAACCACCGCTTTATAACTGGGTTTTGATGGCTTTTTTCAAAATCAGCAATTCTCATTCCGAATTCATTGTCCGTTTGCCCGCAGTTATTTCCCTTCTCCTTTTCGGATTAACTATTTTCCTTACATTTTTTAAAAAATACGGAACACGTGCGGCATTTCTCAGTGCGCTTGTATTTATCAGCTGCGGGAGAATCCTTTTTTACGATTCAATGAACGGTTATATCGACATCACCTTTTCCTGGTTTGTTTTCCTGAACTTCATTCTGATTTACAGATTTTACCGGCGCGAGCAATTTTTTGCCTTGTTTGCGGTTTCGTACTTTTTATGTGCTGTTTGTTTTCTTATGAAAGGTCTGCCTGCCCTACTTTTTCAGGGGATCAGCCTGTTGGTGCTATTCATCTCATTCAGAAACTTCAAAAAACTTTTCAGCTTTGCCCACCTTTCCGGAATTATTATCTTCTTCCTTATGGCAGGCAGTTACTATTATGCTCTTTTTCAGCAAAACCCAAACCCGGGTTATTTAAGCACTCTTGTGGATGAATCAGCCAAAAGAACTTTCGTGGAATACGGTTTTCTCAGAACATTGTCCCATCTCTTTACCTATCCTGCTGAACAAATCTATCATTTGTTTCCCTGGTCTCTGTTATTAATTGTGTTGCTTAGTAAAAAGACTCTGCAGTTCCTGAAAAACGATGAGTTTCTGAAATACCTGGGATTGATTTTCATTTTCAATATCCCTGTTTACTGGATCTCCGTGGAGTCGTATCCACGCTATATTTTCTCCCTGTACCCTGTTTTTCTGAGTATCTGCATCATAGTTTATGTTCATTTCAGGGATCAGATTCCCGTTCTAATCAAGTTTACAGAAAGACTGATTGCCTTATCGCTGTTACTGCTGATCCCTCTATCCCTCGTATTTCCGGAATTCTACGATTTTATTATTATTCAAAATCCAATCAGACTTATGATATTTGGTTCAGGTTTTATACTTCTGATCCTGCTTACTTACTATTACTATTCCAAATTCCGGCTGGAAATAACAATTCTGGCACTGTTACTTTTCAGGATTGGCTTCAATTTTATCGCACTTCCTGAGAGATACTCTGAATCCAGGTCTGTAATGCAAAAAATACAGGCAGAAAAAGTCGGTGAACTTTCAAAAGGAAAAGAGCTTTTCCTCGCTCCATTTGCACCTTCAAGTCATGAAACCAGCTTTTATATAGCAGGAAAAACGGGGAATATACTGCCCAGATGTTACACAGAACCTCAGCCGGGTGATTACTTTATTTTCGATAACAAGGACAAAATTAAAGATAACGAATCAGTCATTTTTACATATGAAACCCGCTGGAGAAATTCCGTTCTCAGGCTTTCTGAGATAAAATAATTTTCCGGCTTAAGATATTTCCGCTTTGCGGTACGCCGATTTTATTGCATCTTGCATAGGTAAAAAATTGTAATTTTCATTTCTGAAGAAAAAATGACCATAGACATTGTTATACCCCTGTATAATGAGGAAGAACTGATTGTAAAGGTTCTGGATTTGCTTGCTGAAGTTAAGTTTCCGGCATTTATTTCCTCACACAGCATAATAATTGTGGATGACGGCTCTTCCGATAATTCCTATGAGGTTGTAAAATCCTACATTTCCAAAAAAGACAAGAGGTACACTTTGCTTAAAATGGAAAAAAATTCAGGAAAAGGTGCAGCTGTAAGACATGGAATGGATAATGGTACCGGGGATCTGATTTTCATTCAGGATGCAGATCTTGAGTTGTATCCTCACGACCTTCCGGGAATGATTACGGTGATGAAGAGTCTGAATGTTGAATTTGTAAACGGATCGCGCTATCTTCCGGGCATACCCCGACCTCTGTCATCCTACCGCAGGTATCTGGCAAACCGGTTTTTTACCTGGCTGACTTCCATCTTTATCAATGTGAAACTGACGGATATGGCCTGTGGTTATAAACTTTTCACTAGGGATCTCTATAAACAACTCCATTTAAAGGAAAACCGTTTCGGGTTTGAAGCAGAAATTATCCTGAAAGCATTGAGAATAAAGAAAAACAATATAACTGAAGTTCCCGTAAATTATTTTCCCCGCAATGAAGCGGAAGGCAAAAAATTCAGGAGCATGGATGCCATAAAGATGCTGATTACTATTTTCAGATATGCCTTTTTTAAATAAGTATGAATCTCTCATTTATTAAAAACCACAGCATTTTATCCCGTTTATCAATTGGGATAATCATTGTCCTCAGCTACCTGCAGACCAGTAATCTTCATATCTGGAAGTGGGGTAACGGTGTAATTTACTGGGACACGATTTCATACTATGCGTATCTTCCTGCTCTCGTAATTCATAATGACCTGACTCTCGAATTTATCAAGGAAAATCCTGAAGTAAATGGTAACCGTTACTGGCCGGAGGTAAGTCCGACAGGTAAATATGTTATAAAAACCAGCAGTGGTCTGGCATTTTGCTATTTTCCCTTTTTCATTGCAGCACATTTGCTTGCAACGCCAATGGGATTTGAAGCTGACGGATTTTCGGAGATTTATCAGGTTAGTCTGGCCATGAGCCCTTTGCTATACCTGCTTATAGGCCTCATTTTTGTAAAAAGGATTCTGAAAAAATATTTTACCGATAGTGTCATTTCTCTTACACTTTTAGGGATTGGCCTGGCTACTAACCTGTTATATTATACTTCTGTAACAACAATAAGCCATACCTATTCATTCGGATTAATAGCAGTTTTTCTGTATATAACTATAAAATGGATCGAAAAACCGGGTTATCTGAATTCGGTTTTTATGGGTTTGCTGCTAGGTCTCATCAGTCTCATACGCCCCACAAACGCCTTGCTGGTGCTGTTTCCCCTGCTACTGGGAATTACAAGTTTTAAAGGTTTTTGGGATCGGATACTTCTTTTTATTAAAAACCCTGTTTTCACCCTTATTATCATTACGGGTATCTTCCTGGTTTGGCTACCTCAGTTTCTTTACTGGAAACAGCAAACAGGACAGTATTTGTTTTTTTCGTACAGTCAGGATGAAAAATTTTTCTGGTCACAGCCAGCCATTCTGAGAGGACTGTTCGGATTCCGTAAAGGCTGGCTTATTTATAGTCCTGTTATGGCTTTTTCGGTTGTTGGAATCTTTCTATGTTATAAAAAGTTAAGAGAATGGTTTCTTCCTCTGATTGTTATTATCCCTGTCAGCATTTATATCATGCTATGCTGGTGGACGTGGTGGTACGGAGGCGGCTTTGGTTTGCGTCCGATTATTGACTTTTACGCATTGCTTGCTATTCCTTTTGCCCTAACAATAAGCCAGGCAGGTAAATTAAAGCTGGTTTTTAAACTTGTAACCGGTATCCTGTTCCTGTTATTCTTTTATCTTGGAGTTTTTCACCATTTTCAGGTTATTGATGGAGCGATTCACTGGGATTCAATGACATTGAAATCTTATATTCACAATTTCGGCGAAACCAAAATGACCCCTGAAGGAGAAAAGTATCTTATCCATCCGGATTATGAGAAGGCTAAACTTGGCGAGGGAAGATAATTTTTATCACTGCTTCCTGAAATTGAAAGGCATATTTTCTGTCAGAATTGCAAATAAATAAACAGTTGTAAACCTGCCGACCAGGACTGGTAAATAACAAAGATTATAAGAACAGCTATTCCCACCTTCGCATATACCGGAGTTTTGATGAACCAATCGCGGTAGAACGATTTTATTGAGTTTGGAAGCCAGTGCATTACATAACCGAAGACCATTATCAAAAATACATACTTGTAAGAAATCACTACCTGCGGAACGAGGCCAAAATCAAAATTATTCCAAATCTGCGACATCAGCTGATTTGCATGCTCCATAGAATCAGAACGGAACCAGATACGCGTAAAGGTTATAAAATTGAATGTCAGGAATACCTTCCAGAAATGGGCTATCCAGAGAGTGCTGTTTTCATAGGGACTTATTCGTTTCCAGTACTTATAAACGAGGATGCCAATACCGTTTAGACCTCCCCAGATAACAAACTGCCAGCTGGCACCGTGCCACAATCCCCCGATAAGCATGGTAAGCATAAGGTTAATATTGGTACGGAATTCTCCGTGACGGTTTCCTCCCAAAGGAATATATAAATAATCTTTCAGCCAAGATGAAAGTGAGATGTGCCAACGCTTCCAGAAATTGCCCAGATTATCAGCCTTATAAGGGGAGTTAAAATTTCTGGGGAGGCGAAAGCCCATAAGAAGGGAAATTCCTATTGCAATATCCGTATAACCCGAGAAATCGCAATATACCTGAAGTGAGTATGCATAAAGTGCCGAAAGGTTCTCGAATCCGGTATAACCAATTGGATTTGAAAATACACGGTCGATAAGATTTACAGCCAGATAATCTCCGATAAACATTTTCTTAGTAAGTCCGCCCAGAATCAGAAATATCGCAAAACCAAATTCTTCCATGCTCAGGTGAAAGCGCTTGTATAATTGTGGAATGAATTCGGATGCCCGAACGATTGGGCCGGCAACGAGCTGTGGAAAAAAAGAAACATAAAATCCAAAATCAATAAGATTTTTCACCGGTTCAATTTTTTTCCGGTACATGTCGATGGTATACGACATAGTCTGAAATGTGAAAAAAGAAATCCCTACCGGTAAACCAATGACGGAAATATCGAAATGCGAACCCGTAACAGAATTAGAAAGGTCTGCCAGAAAATTATATACCTCAAAATCGGTATTGAAAAGCTTATTAACAGTACTTGTAAAGAAGTAAGAGTACTTAAAATACGAAAGTACAGAAAGGTTCAGGATTACACTTATTGCTATAAAAATTTTTCCGGTAAGAGGCTTTTTACTCCGGTATATCAAATTCCCAAGGAAAAAATCCGAACAGGTTGCAAACAACAGAAGCAGAAAAAATATTCCACTCGTTTTCCAATAGAAAAAAACGCTTACAACAAAAAGAAAGAGATTGCGAAAACTCCGGTAAGGGTAAATAAGTGAATAAACAGAAAGGACTATGGCAAAGAAAACCCAGAAATACAATTGTGTAAACAGAAGAGGCTTATCTGCTGAAAACAACAATATGTCTTTTATTCCTTCCATATTACTTTTTAACGGACTGGGATCGCACCAGCCAGAATTCATATTCACTCAATAATGCATTCCAAAACATCTCGGCGATAATTTTTGCCCCACGGGAATTGAAATGCACATAATCGGATGTTGCCAGAGAAGGTTTAGCGT
>CAYOLQ010000076.1:0-17352 GCA_964404825.1 uncultured Chitinophaga sp. | reverse complement strand
GTCGGACTCTTTTTCATATTTCTGGCAATCCGATACGATTATGAGCCGCTACTTTTGATCCCTATCGGAGTAGGGATTATATTAGGAAACATACCATTTTACCAGGATGGAGGTATTAACTTACAGATAGGTATTTATCAGGAAGGCAGTGTTCTCTACTATTTATATTTTGGAGTAATTCAAGGAATTTACCCTCCACTAATATTTCTTGGAATTGGAGCAATGACCGATTTTTCTTCACTTATTTCAAATCCAAAGCTTGTACTTCTGGGTGCTGCCGCTCAACTGGGCATTTTTGTAACTTTTTTGGGAGCCATAGCTCTGGGTTTTCATGCCCGTGAGGCAGCTGCAATAGGTATTATCGGAGGGGCCGATGGTCCGACTGCTATATTTTTAGCTTCCAAACTCGCTAATGGTGTTGATATAATTGGTCAAACAATCAGTGGAAACCCTATTTACGTTAAAAACCTCATTGGTCCCATTGCCATTGCAGCATACTCCTATATGGCACTGGTACCGGTTATCCAGCCTCCGATTATGAGATTGCTTACCACTCGTAAGGAACGCCTAATCAGGATGAAACCTCCCCGCGCTGTAACCAAACTTGAAAAAATACTTTTCCCCATTATTGGACTTATACTTACTACTTTTATTTCTCCTGCAGCCTTACCGCTTCTCGGGATGCTGTTTCTTGGCAATATTCTTAAGGAATCAACAGTTACAAAGAGACTTGCCGAAACGGCCCGTAATTCTCTTATCGACATCGTTACAATTCTTATAGGTATTACTGTAGGAGCATCTACTCAGGCTGATGTTTTTCTTACAACAGATTCAATGATTATTTTTGGTTTGGGCGCAGTTTCATTTATGTTTGCAACTGCAGGGGGAGTATTGTTTGCAAAATTTATGAATTTGTTTACTTCAAAGGAAAACCAGATTAATCCGCTTATAGGTGCTGCAGGTGTATCTGCTGTACCCGATAGCGCAAGAGTAGTTCAGGTTGTAGGCTTAAAGGAAGACCCCACAAATCATCTGCTGATGCATGCAATGGCTCCCAACGTTGCGGGTGTAATTGGATCTGCAGTTGCAGCAGGTATTTTACTTAGCTTTTTACTATAGTGTATAAACTTTTTTTATGAAAAAAGCAGCTTCTTGCGGAAACAAAGGTGATAAGATTCGTTCCGATTGCTATATGGAACTTTCTTTAACTCAATCGGGTGGAATTGAGATCCAACTAAAAAGTAAAGTAGCTTCTCTCTACGGTAAAGATATCCGGAAATCTTTAACCGATATTCTATTATGGTTTGGGATAAAGGATGCAAAACTTACCATTGATGATTCCGGCGCTCTGCCATTTGTTCTGGAGGCCAGACTGGAAGCTGCAATTAAACAAGTTATCGACACTGAAAAGGAGTTTTTATTGCCTATGATTGAAGAGAATACTTATTCCAGTTACAAGGATAGGTTCAGATTCTCCCGGCTATATCTCCCCGGAAATACTCCTGCAATGATGCTTAATGCCGGATTACATAAACCGCATGCAATAATTTTGGATCTGGAAGATTCCGTTGCTTTTGAAAAAAAAGCTGAAGCTCGCTTTCTTGTTAGAAATGCTCTTCGTCAGGTTGATTTTTACGGGGCAGAGAGGATGGTAAGAATAAATCAAATACCAGCAGGACTTGAAGATCTTCAATTCGTAATTCCTCATAATGTTCATGTAATACTTTTGCCCAAATGTGAAAACAAAGAACAGATTCATTCTGTGGAAAAGGTAATTTCTGATATTCAAAAGGTCTATGGATTAAAAAACCCTGTATACCTTATGCCGATAATTGAAAGTGCTCTTGGAGTTGAAAATGCCTATGAAATTGCATCTGCTTCAGACAATATTGTAGCAATGGCCATAGGCCTTGAAGATTATACAGCCGATCTTGGAGTGCAGCGGACTACCGAAGGAAATGAATCGTTCTATGCCCGAACCCGTCTGGTAAATGCTTGCAAGGCAGCCGGAGTGCAGGCAATAGATTCTGTTTTTTCCGATATAGGGGATATGGAAGCTCTGATTGCAAATGTTAAAAACTCAAAGAATCTTGGTTTTGAAGGAATGGGATGTATTCATCCTCGTCAGATTGAAATCATCCACAGAGGATTTTCACCTGATGCGACTGAACTGGAAAAGGCAAAAAAAATTGTAAACGCATTCATTATTGCTAGTGAAAATGGACTGGGAGTGGTATCTCTGGGGACAAAAATGATTGATGCACCGGTAGTAAAAAGAGCCCGGAAATTAATTGATTTGGCTGTAAAATTAGGAATTATCTCAAAGGACTGGAGGAACGATTATGACGCAAATTAAAATGCACAAGAATGCTGCCGGAAGACTTGTTCCTGATTCACTGAATGGTGTTCCTCAGATTCCTTATAAAGGGATCGGTAAGCATATGCCTGTTGGTAAAAAACATTCTCCCCAAATAAGAAGTATTGCCGAATTCCCATCTGATGGTAATAAATTGATTAAAAGTTTAAAAGATGCTTTACTTAAAGCAGGACTTAAGGATGGAATGACCATCTCCACCCACCACCATTTCCGTAACGGCGATCTGCTTGCAAACAAGATTTTCGATATTGCCCATGAGCTTGGAGTAAAAAATCTCCGCTGGTTTCCATCTGCTTCTTTTCCCTGTCATGCTCACCTTATTCCTTACCTGGAAGATGGTACGATTCACTCCATAGAAGGTAGTATGAATGGTCCGCTGGGTAAATTTGTTACTGAAGGAAAAATGAAAGGGGCGGGTATGCTTCGTTCTCATGGCGGTCGCTATCAGGCCATCCAGGATGGTGAAGTGAAAATAGATATAGCCGTTATTGGAGCTCCAACAGCCGATGCATTTGGTAATGCAAATGGTTTGTATGGTCCCTCAGCATGTGGACTTCTGGGATTTGCGCTTGCTGATTCCCAATATGCTGATAAAGTGATAGTTGTAACAGATAATCTGGTTCCTTTTCCGTGCATTCCGTGGCAGATTCAGGGTAATTATGTCGACTATACAGTTGTTATTGATAAACTTGGTGATTCAGAAAAGATAGTTTCCGGAACCACTCAGATAACAAAAAGTCCTGACAGACTCATGCTGGCTGAACTAACAGCGAAATTCTGTGATGCTGCAGGGATTGTTAAAGATGGATTTTCCTTTCAGGCCGGAGCAGGTGGAACTGCACTTTCCGTTGCTGAATACTTTCGCACTCTTATGAAGCAAAAGGGCATTAAAGCAAGGTTTGCGCGTGGCGGAAGCAACAAATTTCTGGTGGAAATGCTCGAAGAAGGATTAGTTGATTATATACTTGACGGCCAGACATTTGACCTGGAAGGTGTACGTTCAATGTCTCAGAATCCGGGTCATACATGGACCAGTCCGTTTACGAGTTACAATTACCATTCAAAAGGTAATTTTGCACAATTTGTGGACGTTGTTATACTCGGAGCCACGGAGGTTGACCTAAATTTCAATGCAAATGTGGTGACCCATTCTGATGGATATTTACTGCATGGAATTGGTGGATGGCAGAACTGTCTCTTTTCTAAAAATGTAATAATTCCTGTACCACTTTTCCGTGACAGAATCCCTGTGGTACGCGATGAAGTTACAACACTTTGCGGGCCCGGTGAACTTATTGATGTTATTGTAACAGAGCGAGGCATTGCCATAAATCCGCTTAGAAAAGACCTTATTGAAAAAACCCGGGATTCGGGCCTTCCCTTTAAATCCATTGAAGAACTTAAATCAGAAGCAGAGATAATCTGCGGCAAGCCGGAAAAACCGGTTCTCAGCGATAAGATAGTTGCAGGAATCAAATGGGTGGACGGGACATTAATTGATGTAGTGAAACAGGTTTTATAGAATTTGACAGTCGACCCTACCGGAGCGGAGACTGCGTTAATCTAAAATACAATGAACACCACAATAAATAGCCTACCTGCTTTAATTCTTATAGATATTCAAAAGGGATTTGATGATATTGCTTATTGGGGAGGACATAGAAACAACCCGCAGGCAGAAAAAAATGCCGGTAAACTCTTACAATTCTGGAGAAAAAACCACCTACCGGTTTTTCATATAAAGCATTGTTCGATTAATCCTGATTCCAGACTTGCTGAAGGAAAGCCGGGTAATGAATTTCATGATCTGGTAAAACCCTTAAGCGGAGAAATTATTATTAAGAAAAATGTTAATAGTGCCTTCATTGGCACTGATTTACAACAACAACTTGATAATAATGGAATTAAAACTCTTGTAATTGCCGGATTAACAACGGATCATTGTATTTCAACATCAGTGAGGATGGCCGGAAATTATGGTTACGAAACATTTGTTATTTCAGATGCAACAGCAACATTCGATAAATCAGGACCCGACGGAAAGAAGTATACTGCAGAAATAATTCATGAAACAGCATTAGCCAGCCTTCATAACGAATTTGCGACTGTATTTACCACAGACAAATTAATTTCTCTCCTTAGCGTATAAGGCACTCTCAGGAATTTGCCTGATATCCTTCTTCTTCAAAATTCTTACCGGGCTCAGCCACATTAAAATAAATGCGGATTCTGGCGGAATCTTTGAGGAAATCTATTTTGCCTATTTCAACCCGGGTAACATCAAGACCGGTTCGTTCTCTCAGATCTGCAATTAATTCGGCCTCTTTGTCAGGTTTGATCAAATCAATTTTTTCATATTCAATCATTTTTTTGCCTTCTTTGTTCATCAGCCAGGCTTTCTCCATGAACCATATAAGCAGGACAATTATAATGTTGGTGAAAAATAATTCAGCGTACGAAATCTTTTTATTTGCCAGGGCATTGATAACGGACACCCCGATTACAATAAAAAGAAACGTCATTTCCTTTATTGAAATGGAATCTGTACGGTAACGTATAATTCCGAAAATAGCAAATAATCCTAAGGCGAATCCTATCTGCAGTTTTACACTGTTTAGCAGAAAACAAAGAAGAAAAACTACTGCACTTATCATAATATAGGAAAAGAGATAATCTTTCCTTCTTGAAGCAGGATAGTATAGGTAACGGACAATAACTACTATAACAACCATATTCAGCACGAAACGCAACAAAAGCTCCCCGAAATCAGGTGTGTTGATCAGGTTAATGCCAAATATCTGAGTAGAACTGGCAAGCAAGGCAAGCAGGTTAAGATTCATCATTTACTTTTTTATATTCTCTGAGTTTAATTTTGAAATTATTATTTTTTGTATGCTCTTCAATCATCGCAATAGCAGTACAATATTTACTAAAGGAAGAGCTTTTGACACCTAACTCATGAAGTTTTATTTCCATGAGAGTAACAGGTTCGGTCCTGAGTTTTTTTACCTCAGCAATTACCAGATTTCCAAGATTAGCCTCCAAACCATGACGCTCTAGTCTCAGATTAAAATCCATTGTAATTCTTTCTCTCTCGGATTTACTAACCAGTGTAATCCGGTTAAAATAATTCGTTGCCTGGGGAGCCAATTCTGATGCTTTCAGGTTAGTGTTTTTTGCAAAAAACGTCATATCCTCCTTTGAAAGCACATCCAGATTTTTATCAGTGCTTACGCGCTTTTTAAATGTTATCCCCCGGTTACTTTTAAATTTTATCTCCGAAAAAGAAATGTTATTCGCAATATAAAGCCTTTTCCTGAGCTTGTACCTGTTAAGTTTACCATTGTGGTGATCCAGATAAAGCCTGAGGGAAGGTGTATCGTAATACACAGTTTTGTAAGGCTGAACCAAAGTGTTTTCTACTTTTAATATCCGGTAATTTTCCTGAATTTCTGCGATAAGCCAAGGAAGGAGCTTGATACTAAAAAAGTATTTTATGTCAATTCGCTCATTAAAAGCAATTTGCTTCATGTCCTCCAGACGGGTGACCTCAAATCCTGAAACAAGGGAATCTAATTCCGGCAACATTTTACAGCAGTAATATTGGTAGATTTATGAATTTTTTAAAGTTAGTTTTATTTTCGTGAAATACTTCGCTTTGAGCAAAATTGAATACACTTTTCTATGAAGAAGATTTAATTTATATACCTTCTAAAGGACTCACTCAATTCAAAACTATTATCTTTGTTATCTTTTAATATATCTTAACTCGTTTTTAATGCAAAAATATAAATGTAATATATGCGGCTTTGTTTATGATCCTGAAGAAGGCGATCCCGACGGTGGAATACCTCCCGGCACAGCTTTTGAAGATATTCCTGAAAACTGGATTTGTCCTGTTTGCGGTGTCAGAAAATCAGATTTTGAACCTGTAGATTAGTTACTTATTTTCCTGAGGTATTTTACCAATAATCCCAAGTAAAAGTTGCCAGAACTTTAATGTTGAAGCTATATCAAGTCTCTCGTCCGGTGAATGGGCTCCACGAATAGTCGGACCAAAAGATACCATGTCAAGGTATGGGTATTTCTCCAGAAAAAGTCCACATTCCAGACCGGCGTGAATGGCTCTGACATTAGGCTCAATTCCAAACAACTCTTTATAACACTTTCTGGTAATTTTTAAAATCTGACTTTCGGTATCAGGCTTCCATCCCGGATAACCACTTGTGTGATTAACAAGGGCTTTTCCGGTTTCAAAAATAATTTTCACCCTGTCTGAAATGTCTTTTCTAGCTGAATCCACTGAACTTCTCTGGCTTGTTGTTACCAGTATCTCGTTATCATTGATGAACTTTACGGATGCAAGATTTGTGGATGTTTCAACCAATCCGGGCATATCACGACTCCACTCAATTACACCATGCGGACATGCATACAAACTGGCGAGTAATCGTGACTGAGTTTTCCTGTTGATTACAGTCTCGGGCTCATCTGAACGGTTAAAACTCATGATTAACCCGGGTTCAGTAACTTTTAATTCCTCACGTACATTAGCATAAAATGATTCGAAATAGATTTTACATCCTTCATACTGCTCCGGTGGAATTGTAAAAATAGCCTTAGCTTCGCGAGCAATAGCGTTGCGAAGATTTCCTCCGTCAAAATGGGCAATTCGGGCGTCAAAATCCCTTGATGCATTCCATAAAAACCGGGTCAGAACTTTAATCGAATTTCCCAGACCTTTATGGATTTCATCTCCTGAATGGCCTCCTTTAAGACCTTTGACCAAGATCTCAAAAGACAAATACCTTGATGGCGGTTTTTTATGTTTAAATGTAAAAACAGCAGTAGTGTCATTTCCTCCGGAGCAACCTATAAAAATCTCACCTTCATCCTCTGAGTCCAGATTAAGAAGTATTTTCCCCTCAAAAAAACCTTTTTCAAGTGAATTAGCTCCGGTCAGACCTGATTCCTCATCAACAGTAAACAAACATTCTATGGGGCCATGTTGAATTGTATCAGATTCCAGAACCGCGAGCTGAGCTGCAATGCCAATTCCATCATCGGCTCCAAGAGTTGTGCCTTTTGCCTTAACCCATTCTCCGTCAATATATGCATGTATTGGGTCATTTTCAAAATCATGCCGGGTTTCTGAATTTTTCTCACCTACCATGTCCAGATGGGACTGCAGGACCAAAGTTTTAACCTTTTCCCTTCCACTGGTCGCCGGTTTTTTAAGTAATACATTACCTGCTTTATCAATTTTGCACTCCAGTTTTTGCTTTTTAGCGAACTCAACAAGGTAATTACGGATCTTCTCTTCCTTTTTAGAAGGCCGGGGAATAGAACAAATTTCTTCAAAAAACTTCCATAGCAAGGCAGGTTCAAGCATGCTTATTTTATCCATTGGATTCTAAAATTATGTTGTACAAAATACTGTTTATAAATAGGTTTTACAACAAATCCCGGATTGATTTTTATTGGTAGATTTACCCTTCAAAACAAATCAAAATAATATGGCAAACAGAACAATTGTATCTATGCCCGGTGACGGCATTGGAAGGGTAGTACTCGAAGAAGCAATTCGTGTGCTCAATGCTGCAGGTTTCAAAGCGAATTATGTGGAAGGTGATATAGGTTGGGATTTTTGGGTGAAAGAAGGGAACCCATTACCTGAAAGAACTATAAAACTTCTGGAAGAACATAAGGTTGGTCTTTTTGGAGCAATCACATCCAAGCCTAAAGATGCTGCAGCCGCAGAATTGTCTGATAAGCTTAAAGGAAAAGGATTTGTATATTCAAGTCCGATTGTTAGTCTCAGACAATACTTTAATCTTGATATCTGCATCCGTCCCTGTAAAACCTATAAAGGCAACCCGCTTAACTTCATTCGTCGCGGTTCCTCAAATTCTATTGAAGAACCTGAAGTTGACGTAGTTATTTTCCGTCAGAATACTGAAGGCTTATATGGTGGGGTTGAATGGACCAACCCTCCTGATTTGGTCTATCAGGGATTACGATCCCATCCTAAATTTATTCAGAATTTTGGAAATGTACCTAAGGAAGAGCTATCCATTTCAACACGTATTTTCAGCAGAAAGGCAACAGAACGTATACTCCGGGCTTCATTTGAACATGCACGAAAATATAAATACAAATCAGTTACAGTGTGCGAAAAGCCTAATGTAATTCGTGAAACTTCTGGCATGATGTACAAACTGGCTCAGGAAATTCAGCGTTCTGATTTTCCGGAAATAGAACTCTGGAATACAAACATAGATGCTCAGATGATGTGGCTTACTAAAAATCCTGAAGAATATGGGGTTATTGTCGCTGGTAATATGTTCGGGGATATTGTTTCAGATGGATTCGCCGGACTCATTGGCGGACTCGGATTTGCCTGCTCTGCTAATCTTGGAGAAACCATATCTGTTTTTGAACCAACTCATGGATCTGCTCCTAAATACGCCGGTTATCCTGTTTCAATTGTTAACCCGATTGCAATGATAGCTTCTGCATGTATGATGCTCGATCATATTGGCGAAAAACAAATTTCCTCCAAAATATCTGCTGCAATTGCAAAAACTATTTCCGAAGGAAAAGTTAAAACATACGATATGATGAAGATGACCAGCCGCCCTGATATTATTCAGAAAGGTGCTGCTTCTACCCGAGAAATGGCCGATGCGATTATTTCCAATTTATGAAAATGAAATAGAATCAATGTATCTGAATTAATAAATAATAAAATACACGAAATGACAAGTGAAATCTTAAAACTCTGGCCGGAATTAAATTGGATTAAGTCCGCGGATTTAAGAGAGAAGACAGCCCGTACATGGGAGCAGGCACTCGAACGTAGTGTCCTTACAGCTGAGGATCTGAATTCTATCCCCTTTACGTTACTGGTGCCCGGACTTAAGGTCTCATTTATGGCACACAAGCGTTGTGTGGTCCATATTTGCAGGGATGCAGGGGAGAAGTCCAATGAGTTTTTTGGTTCCGACCTACCAGTCGATATGGATGTTCTTATTTCCGGAGCAATACTTGCAGATGTAGGTAAACTTCTCGAATACGAAATGAAAGATGGGAAAGCTGTACAGGGAAACTATGGCAAATACCTTCGTCATCCCTTCAGCGGTGTATCGCTTGCCGAATCGTGTGGAGTACCACCCGAGGTTTGTCACATAATTGCAGCACATGCAGGTGAAGGAGACATGGTAAAACGAACAACCGAAGCGTACATTGTTCACCATGCTGATTTTATGACCTTTGAACCGTTCCGTAACCGCCTGCAGATTTAATTGTGATTCCTGGTCCATACTATAATAGGGAAGAACTTTCGGGTTTTTCCCTATTCTATTTTCATATTTCTAGATTAACCTTATCTTTATTTCCTAATCACAAAATTTATCCGTGTGAAGGAAACTGTTAAACTCCCCCTGTTCTATTTCCTTTTATATTCAGCATTTGCTTCCTGGCTGTCTTTTTTTAATGTACATCTTTCTAATTTAGGCTTTACCGGTATTCAGATAGGTGCACTGAATGCCGTTTTTATATCCACAAGTGCCGTAGCTGTTCCATTTTGGGGAATGATAGCTGACAGAAAAGGTAGTTACCGGACCTTGCTATTACTTACTATACTTACTGCCGGTATTGTTTATTCAATGTCCTTTGTAACTGCTTTTTATACTATTCTGGCATTGGTTTTCTTTGTTTCACTTTTTCAGCAGCCAATGGGAGCAGTTGTGGATGGATTGACACTTGGACTTGCCAGAATTCGTCCGGATATTTCATATGGTAAATTTAGACTATGGGGTTCAGCAGGATATGCTATTACATCTGTTGCAGTGGGATATTTTGCAATGAAAAATACAGAGGTAATTTTCAGCATAGCCGCAATCCTTTTTTCAATCTTTATTATAGTCAATTTGGTAACACTTCCCCCAAAACCACTTACTGGCAGAAACCTTGTAAACTTCAACAGCCTTAATGTTTTTATGAAGAACAAGGTGGTGCTTTCTTTCTTTTTTCTTATGCTTTTTTATGGTATTAGTATTTCTCCGCTTCATCAGTTTATCAATCTTTATTATATGGAGATTGGTGCAACTAATAAACTAATTGGACTTGCATTTGCAATTCAGGCAGGATTTGAAATTCCTTTCTTTCTTTTTGGTATTAAACTTGTTAAAAAGACAAATCCTGAATTTGTTATCTTACTGGCAATGCTGGTCTCCATTCTCAGAATGGTTTTGTATGGGTTCATTTCAACTCCGGAAATTGCCATTTTGGTTGGTATTCTGCATGGATTCACAATTTCTTTTTTTCTCGTGGGAGCTGTGCAGTATGTTCAGTCGCACACTCCGCCTGAATTAAGTACAACAGGACAATCAATGATTTGGGCATTTCATTTTGGTGCCGGACTTACATTTGGTTATCTGGTAGTGGGATATCTGAATGATCTGGTTGGTATGCAAACAACTATGCATATTCAGGCAATATTTGGAATTATAATATTACTTTTTACATTTATTTTTTTTAGAAAAGCAGGAAATAAATCTATCAACCTCAAACATACCCCATGAAAAAACACTTTCTTCTCCAGTTACTGTTTGCAGTTGGTGTTATCTTTTCATCTTGTGAAAAGTCACCAAAAGTCTTTAAGGTAATTAGTCCAGAGGTACTTAAAGATAAGATTGCAGGTGGTTGGGCCGGAAAAATGATAGGAGTCACTTACGGGGGACCTACTGAATTCAGGGCACAAGGAAAAGTGTATGTAGACACCATAAAGTGGAAACCTTCAGATATTGTGCAAAGTATGTGGCAGGATGATATATATGTACAGCTTACTTTTTTAATGACAATGGATCAGTTTGGAATGGATGCTCCTGCTAAAAAATTCCAGGAAATGTTTGCAAAATCAGGTTATGCCTTATGGCATGCAAATATGCAGGCAAGAAAGAATTATTACGACAGTATTTTTCCTCCTGCATCCGGAAGCCCTGAGTTTAGCATGCATTCCGATGACATAGATTTTCAGATAGAATCAGATTATATTGGATTTATGTCTCCCGGGATGCCACAGACAGCCTCTGAAATTTCTGATAAAATAGGCAGGATAATGAACTATGGAGATGGATTGTACGGGGGTATTTTTGTTGCTGCACTTTATTCGGAAGCATTTTTTGAATCAGATATTTTAACGATTATTCAAAAAGCTCTTTTGTCATTACCAGAAGAAAGTAATTATAATAAAATAATCAGGGATGTTATAAAGCTAAATGAAAATTATCCGTCAGACTGGCAATCTGCATGGAATGAACTTGAAGCAAAATGGGGAGAAGTTGATATCTGCGGAGCCGGATCAACGTTTAATATAGATGCAACTTTAAATGGAGCATATATTGCCATGGGTCTGCTATACGGAGAGGGAGATCCCATGAAAACATTAGAAATATCGACAAGATGCGGACAGGACTCAGACTGCAACCCGTCTAATGCCATGGCAGTTCTTGGCGTTATCAAAGGCTTTAGCGGTCTGCCCGATGACATGAGAGAAGGTGTAAATATTGCTGAAGATTCATTGTTTATTCATACAACTTATAATTATAAAACAGCTGTTAACAGTACATTCCAGTATGCACTCCGGTTAATTGAAAAAAATGGAGGTAAAGTGAATGAAAATAAAATAAAAGTTAAAACTCAGATTCCTCATGCTCCTCAAATGGAAGTATCTTATCCGGATGTTGTATTTGATAAAACCGTAAGTATTTTTGATTCAAATGAATGGAGCTTCAAAGGGAACTGGAAAACACACATGGCAAGCTCCTGGAACAGTAATGAAATATTGAACCAATCTATGGTTGCTGAAAATCCGGGCGACGAACTGGAAATAGTTTTTAATGGTACAGGTATTTCTTTGGAGGGTAATTGGTTTAAGGATGGAGGTAAAGCCGATGTATATCTGGATGGAGTTCTTCACAGAAGTATCGATACGTATTACTTTTATGCAAATCAGGAGCATACAACAAGTATCTGGCATGTATTAAACCTGGCACCCGGAGAGCACAAAGTAAAACTTGTTGTAAAAGGGGAAAAGCGGCCAGAATCGCTGGGAACAAAAGTCTATATAACAAAAGCCCTGATTTTTAAAACTGCTAAGAAGAAAAGTGAAGATTATAAATTTTCTTTTGAAAAGTAAAATTTGCTCCAAAACATGCCCTTTTGCATTTTAGTATTTTCAGAGGAGCGAATCATATTTCCGGAATTGGAGATTATTGATCTTCTTTAAATATCCTTACAATTTTTTCTCCATTGGAATTTCCAAAAGCCCTGAACATTCCGCTGGAGTTAAAGGACATAGCATAGTTGCCATCTTTATCCAGACAAATAACACCTCCGCTTGCTTTGACTGGTTTGAGTTTTGAAAAAATGACTTCATCAGCAGCTTCCTGAACTGTCAGATTTTTGTATTCCATAAGCGCAGAAATATCATGAGCAACAGTATACCGAATGAAGAATTCACCATGCCCGGTTGCTGATACAGCGCATGTTTTGTTATTGGCATATGTTCCGGCACCAATTATAGGAGTGTCACCAATCCGGCCAAAGCTTTTATTTGTCATTCCTCCTGTTGATGTTCCGGCGGCAAGGTTGCCGTTTTTATCCAATGCAACACATCCTACGGTTCCATATTTATCAGCAAGGGGAGGAGCAGGTACATTTTCATAACTCAGAGTTTTCTCCTGTTCCAGCGCTTTTTGCAGACTCTGAAAACTCTTGTCAGTAAAAAACCATGCACTGTCTGCCATTTCCAGACCTTGTTCAATTGCAAATTCTGATGCTCCCTGACCTGAAAGAAAGACATGCTTTGATTTTTCCATAATCATCCGGGCAAGGAGTATTGGATTTTTTACATCAGTGATACCCGTCGCAGCTCCTGCCGACAAGTCAATTCCTGACATAATGGAAGCATCCAGTTCATTAATGCCTTTATGAGTAAACACAGCACCTCGTCCTGCATTAAAGAGTGGATTGTCCTCCATATAGACAATAACATTGCTAACTGCATCAATTGAGCTTTTCCCTTCCTGTAACGCATTTAATCCTATTTCTAAAGCAGTATCAAGTGCGGCAGTATATGATAGCTGTGTTTCAGCGCTCATGCCCGATGAAGCCATAGGACCAGCTCCTCCATGAATAAGTATTGCGAATTCTACGTGTTTATTTTTCTTTACATCATCTGAAGAACAGGCATAAGAAAGTATTACCAGGACTCCGATTACACATATAATTCTCATATTTTGAAATTATTATTACAGAAAATTCATAAGGGAAAGATACCTATGTTATATTATGTGTTTAGTTACTGAATAAACTGACTGCACCATCTACCACTGTTATGTTTATGAGTTTACCGGAAGATTTGGTTCCTCCTGTAGCTCTGATATACTTGCTGGTTCCGTCGGTCTTTTTTTCCAGAATTGTATATCCCTCGACGCTAATGTCTCCCCGATCGGATGTGCCGATGAGTTCAAACGAAGTTTCAGGATCGAGTCCAATCTTATATCCGCCTTTGTCGTTATTAATTTTAATATTTTCAAAGGAGGGGAGAACCTGGTCAATTTTTACACCTGAATATTTACTATCCAATTCAAGTTTTCCGGAAATCGTTCCTGCCCGGAGATTTGAAAACTGAAGATCACCTATAAGATTCCTGATCTCGCTGAATTTAAAATTATCATATTTTGATTCGCAGATAAAGGAATTGCATGAAGTAACATTAATCCCTGAATACTTCGATTCCGCAGATAAGATTTCAGCGTTTTCAACTTCCAGTTTCGAATATGAAAGAACCAGCTTTAAAGAACCTGATTGTTCAATTACTCCATTTGCAAATGCCAGTGTTATGCTACTAAATGGTTTTTCATTTCCTCTGGAGAGTCTGTTAATCTGCATATCTCCATATTTAAGATCAATATTGACAAGGCCGGAAATTTCGTTAATATGGATGTTCCCGAATTTATTATTCAGATTCAGATTAATCCATTCAGGAGCATAAACGGTATAGTCAATAGATAACTGATTTCCTTTGCTCATTCCTGATTCGTTATCTAATTTCGTCATAACTGAAACAGTATTATTTTCTTTTATGATTTCGATAGAAATTTTATCGAGAAAACCTTTTGCAGTTGCATCGTTTCTTCCTTCTGCTGATAGTTTTACCGATATTGAAATTTCAGGTTTCTCCCAATTCAGAATATCAATATTTCCGAATTTGTTCTCCATGGATAAAACATCTCCCTTTTTAATTTGGAAATCCTTTTTTATCTCTTTCACTTGCGTCTGAGCATAAAGTATATTGCCGGATAAGCAAAAAATACTCAGTATCAGAATGACGGGTAAAAATCTTTTTGTTTTCATTATATTGTTGTAAAAGTTGTAAAATTGATCTGCTGTAAAATTTCTTTAAGAAACTCAGTTTTCGAACGGTGATAATTAATAAATGCATTTATTAGTCTTTCATCTTCGGGAAATTTTTTAAGATCTTTTAACAGATTTTCATATTCCTTGTCAAACTTCCGGAGATCACTCAAAACAATCTGTTTTTCAGCATTATCCATATTGGTATTTCGTTCAATTTCCGACAATAATTTTTCGGATTGTGAATTGTAAAACCAGGCTGTTTCTTTCATCTCTGAAGTTAAACCATTCTGTGCGGTAAAGTGGGAAATCAGACTAACTGAAATAAAGGCAGCTGCAATTAAAACAGCTGCAATAAGGCTAATCCGTTTGATTGATATAATCTGACTCTCCTCCAGCTTCATCTGAAACCTCTGAAAATGTCCTTCATCCGGCTCAAGTGTATCCATTTTGTGCCTGTTCTCAGAAAGTAATTGATCCAGTTTTTTCATGTTAAATTACTTTTGATTAATTTTTTCTATCAGTCTTTTCTTTGCCCTGTTATATTGGGATCGGGAAGTAGAAGCTGAAATATTCAATATTTCAGAGATTTCATCGTGGTCATATCCTTCCAGCAGGTAAAGTGTAATTATAATTCTATAACCTTCAGGAAGTTTGGCTATTTCCCGGATTACTTTATCATATTTCGTTTTGCTGTCAATTTCATCCGGATGTTCTGATTCCTGTGAATCCTGAATTTCCGGATATTCTTCAATGGTAATAATTTTAATTTTTCTCTTTCTGAGAAAATCCAGTGACTGGTTAACCACAATTCGTTTTAGCCATGCGCCAAAATTTACTTCAGCCTTATACTGATTCAGATTTCTGAAAGCCTTTAAAAATGCTTCCTGCATTAAATCCTCTGCTTCTGTTGTGCTATTTACAATCCTGAAGCAGGTATTATACATTGACTTATAATACAATCTGTACAGCTCAAACTGAGATTTGCGATTGCCCTGCTTACATTCTTTTATAAGTTGTTCATGCAAATTCAGCACAGGCTTGCTTGTATTCATTCTTTTCTAAAAGACGTTAATTAAAAAAAAATGCTGCATCAGGGCGAGTATATTTTTATTCCGGTTTGACCAAATAGAAATATTGTTGAAAATACTATTCTTTCAAAGTGGAATTAAGTTTACCAGGATAAAAATATGCTGCAAAAATACCTGACAGGTATATCATTCCTGTCTGGATGGCACCCGTTTCGTAGTCTAGTTCAGAACCTCTTGCGCTGTGAGGGATATAGGAAATAACGAGTACAACTAAGGCCGCAATAATAACAAGATATTTTCTCTCTTTCTTACGGTTCCCTAACCATGCAACAATCCATGCAATAAATCCTATTAGTGCCTTGTTGTCGGTAAGATCTTTGCCATATGGAAATCCGGTCCAGTATTCATTAAATGCAAATTTTTGAACAATCGGGCCAAAAATCATTCCGCCAAGTAAAAACATTACTAATGTCAAACCGGTGTAAAATTTATAGGATGGAATGTTTCCAAGGGCGAAAAATGCAGCCAGAGTTGAAAGCAACATTGCTGCAAAAATGAAAATAATGTGCGGGATCAATGCATAAGCAGGAACATTATCTTTAAAACGAATGGTAATAACTTCATTATTGATAATTTCTAATTGCTGATCATTTCTAAAAAGCTCAACTTTGTATTCCAGCTTACCTGCTGCTTTTTGTTTGGGTAACCAGGCAATTAAGGTTTCTCCTTCACGGTTAAAACTTAAGGTATCCCAGGGATCAGAAGTTGGGTATCTCTTGTAAATAACTTTTCCTG
The DNA here is from genome assembly GCA_964404825.1 of uncultured Chitinophaga sp. Classification (GTDB taxonomy): domain Bacteria; phylum Bacteroidota; class Bacteroidia; order Bacteroidales; genus JACJXF01. The sequence goes on along the minus strand of CAYOLQ010000076.1, from coordinate 726 downwards.
TTATCATGGGATCTGGAAGGTCAATTTTTACAGCACAATCGGTATAGCCATTCTGACTCCGTGGAAGAGAATAGCGGACTTCAGTACTGTCAATTTTTACATTAAATGCCTTTGGATAAGTAGGACCAGTGGTTCTTTGATAATAAGCAGTGAATAAGGTTATTATGACTGAAACAGTCCAGAAAACTACTTTCTTTCCCATAAATTTTAAGTTTTATTTGTTTTACGCTTTATACTAAAGTTGAATTAATAGTTCTAATCTGTCTCCGGCTCTGTTAATCGAGACAATTGTTCTATCTCCGGGTTTTAATTGACCCAGGCGAAACATATAATCCTGAATATTACCAACAGCTTTTCCATCAATGGCAGTAATTACATCGCCTTTTTTAAGTCCGCCGTTTGCAGCCGGTTTTCCTTCGGTAACTGCCAGAACTTTCATACCTTCATTTCCTTCCCCCGAAACATCCGGCATAATGCCAAATGTAACTTTTCCACGGTATCGTCCTGAAGTTGATTCTTTTGGCCCTGCCTCCTGAAATGTTAGTCCTGTTTTGCTGTTGGCAAAGTAAAGTGAAAGATCAGACAAGTACAAAGTAATGTCTTTCAATCCCTCAATATTGATTGAATCAGCTTTATCATCTGGGGTATGATAATCCTGATGTGCACCGGTTGAGAAAAATAATACCGGCTTGTCCTTCGCATAAAACGCTGCATGATCAGACGGAC
>CAYOLQ010000075.1:0-17563 GCA_964404825.1 uncultured Chitinophaga sp. | reverse complement strand
AATAATCAAGCTTATCGATAGACAACTGGGCCGTTGATGTTTCTGATGATAGAAAGGGTATTAACAGGACAAGCCAAATCCGATGCGAAATTACAGAAAGGTACTTATGGAATGATTGAGCCACGATTTTCGGGTGAATTAGTGAAGGGCTAAAGATAAAGGTTTTTTGATACCCCGAAAATCCTGAAGAATATTTCTGATATTTTTTTTCAATCGACCAATCGACAGTTTCGGACAATTTGGTAGTACCTGCTCCTGGTTGCTTTTTTGTCCGATCTCCAAATACATTATTTACCCCATTCTTTGAAAAACGCTTCCAGAAACTCCAGCATATACTGATGCCTTTCAATAGCCATTTTCTGTCCTGTTTGAGTATTCATAAGGTCTTTAAGCAGCAGCAGTTTTTCATAAAAATGGTTAATTGTAGGCGCAGAACTATTCCTGTATTGGCTGCTTGTGGTATAATTCTGAACAGGAATTCCGGGATCGTAAATCGATCTGTTTTTGAATCCCCCGTAATTAAAGGCCCGGGCAATTCCTATTGCTCCCATTGCATCCAGGCGGTCGGCATCCTGTACTATCTGTAATTCCTGAGATTTTGGTTTATTTTGTCCCACAGTTTTGCTAAAGGAAATATTTTCAATAATATTTACTACAGCCAATATCTGAGATTCGCTTACTCCGTTATCCCTTAGAAAACCGGATGCAATGAGACTCCCTTTGTTCTCGTCACCGTCGTGAAATTTTGGGTCGGCAATATCGTGAAGTAAAGCGCCGAGTTCGCAAACAAGCAAATCTGCTGGTTCTTTTACACAAATGAGGCGGGTATTATGAAGTACCCTGTGAACGTGCCACCAGTCGTGGCCTCCTTCGGCACCCTTAAGACTTGATTTTACAAAATCAGTAGTTTTTTCAATCAGATTCATACCGGAAAAGTAGTCATTTTTCAGACAATGCCCGCAAATCCCATAAATGCAAGAGCAAGCATACCGGCAACTATCAGAGCAATTGGTGCACCTCTCATTGGTTTTGGAATATTCAGCAGATCGAGTTGTTCACGGATCCCTGCAAATGTTATCAATGCAAGACCAAATCCGAGTGAATTTCCAAGAGCAAAAACTGTGCTTTGTATCAGATTCATATCTTTCTGAACGGCCAGAACGGCCACTCCGAGAACAGCACAGTTTGTGGTAATCAGGGGAAGAAAAATTCCCAGAGCCTGATACAATGAGGGACTGACTTTTTTAAGTATTATTTCAACGAGCTGCACAAGGGCAGCAATAATTAATATAAATGTAATGGTACGGGCAAAATCAATTCCGAGCGGAACCAGAATGTAAACATACGCCATGTAGGTAATCATTGTGGCAAGAACTATAACAAAGGTCACCGCTCCTGCCATTCCAAGTGAGGTTTCAACTTTATTGGAAACACCAATAAAGGGACAGATTCCAAGGAATTGGGAAAGTACGATGTTGCTGATAAAAACAGTTGAAATGAGTATTAAAATGTATTCCATATCTTTAAAATAAGTTGTTTTTGCAGAAGATCGGGAAGTAAAACCTAATCTTTAGCATATTTCTTCTTAAGCTGATTTGCAATCATAATCATGTATCCGAGTGCGATAAATGCTCCCGGTGCCAGAATAAACACTAACATTCCATCACCTGTAATGAATTTATAACCAAGAACAGATCCGGATCCCAGAATTTCGCGGATAGAACCCAGAATAAAGAGGGCAAGCGCAAATCCAAGACCCATCCCTAATCCATCGATAGCCGAACTGTAAACCGTGTTTTTACTAGCAAATGCTTCTGCACGACCCAGAACTATACAATTCACAACGATTAGTGGAATAAAAAGTCCGAGGGTATTAAATAAGTCAGGCAGATAAGCCTTCATAACAAGTTCCACAACGGTAACAAAACTTGCTATTACCACAATAAATGAAGGTATCCTTACTTTATCGGGAATAAAATCCTTTAAAAGGGATATAAACACATTGGATCCCAGCAAAACAAATGTTGTTGCCAGACCCATGCTCAGTCCGTTAATTCCGGATGTTGTGGTACCCAGGGTAGGACATGTCCCGAGTATCAGCACCAGAATCGGATTTTCTTTCAGAAAACCCTTTGTAAAATTTTTCCACTGATTCATTTTTCTATAATTTCTGTTTCAGAATTAAAATTCATTCTCCCCCCGACACTTCCTCACTCTTGCTCTTGCTCATTCTTGCTGCTCCTCATATACGCATCGTAAGCCCTTTTAACCGCATCGCAATAAGCCCTTGAACTTATTGTTGAAGCTGTAATTGCATCCACATCACCCCGGTCTTTTTTTACAATAAGTTTGAATGTACCAGGATTTTTCCCCTGGAACTGCGCACTGAAGCTTGATTTGGATTTTTCAATTTTGTCTCCGAGTCCGGGAGTTTCCTGATGCTGAAGTACGGATATATCTATGATTGTGCCATCCGGAGCAAAGCCAACCATAAGTTTAATAAGTCCGCTGAAGCCTTTTTTGGTATAGGTTTCAACTGCAGTGCCAACGAGGATTCCGTCTTTTTTTGCAGGATAGAAAAGGAGACTGTCCTGTTCAGCAGGTACTTTAAAGGATTCTGTTGCAGGCATATTATTGAATTCAGGAACCACTGCCTGTATGGCAGCGTTTGTTCTATTGATTTCAACCATACGAATAGGCTCTTTGGTAAACTCGTATACAAATCCCAGAGCAGTTGACGATACAAGACTTATCACAAGCAGAGCGATCAGCATATTACCGAAAGTTGATTCTTTTTTAGCCATGTTTAACTTCTCCGAATCTTTTAGGTTTTACGTATTTGTTTATCAGGGGAGTAAATCCGTTCATTAAAAGGATAGCGAACTGTACACCTTCCGGATAAGCCCCGAATGAACGTATCAGAACCGTTATAATGCCAATGCCTGCTCCATAGATAATCATTCCTTTTGCTGACATGGGTGATGTTACATAATCGGTTGCCATAAAAATCGCTCCCAACATTAATCCTCCAGTAAGTAAATGAAACATAGGGGTGGGGAATTGCTCCGGGTTACTGGTATTTAAGGCAAGGGTAAAAATAAAAACACTAAGTAATATCGAAACAGGGATGTGCCAGGTAATGATCTTTTTCCATAACATATAAAAAAGTCCGAGCAGGAGTGCAAAAGCAGCAACCTCACCGGCCGAACCCGTCATCCTTCCCAGAAACATATCAAGATTCGAGGGCATGGTGGTCATAATTTCGCTTACAGTCATATTGTTAGCCAGACTCTCACTCATTTTTCCAAGGGGAGTAGCACCGGTTGTGGCATCCAGATACTTCCACCACTGTCCGGGTTCCGGGTATTTTGTCATGGCAGCAGGAAACGAAATGAAAAGAAATACCCTACCTACCAGCGCGGGATTGAAAATATTATTCCCCAGACCGCCAAAGGTCATTTTCGCAATACCAATTGAAACGAGAGCGCCAATAACTACCATCCACCATGGGAGGTTAGCTGGAAGGCAGAAGGCGAGCAGAAGTCCGGTGAGTGCAGCTGACCCGTCAAGGTGCGAAGGTTTGTTTTTCAGGAGATATTTTTGAAACAGGAATTCAAAAAGTATACATGAGACTACTGAAACAGCAGTAATGATGATCATCCCGATTCCAAAATAAAAAGTGGACACAGCCAGTGCAGGTAAAAGTGCAATTAGTACACCATACATCAGTTTGGGTACCGATTGCCCTGCATGAATATGGGGAGAGGGAGATACGGTGAAAATGCTCATATTTATTCTATCGTTAGTAATTTATATTTAGTTTTTACGCTCCCTAATCAACTGCGTAACTTTAGCTTTTCCCAAACGGATATAATCCAGCAAAGGTCTGCCTGAGGGGCATGTATAACTACAGGAACCACACTCCATACAATCCAAAACTTTTTCCTTTTCCATACGATCGAAATACTCCCTTTCGCTAAGACTCATTAACAGGTATGGTTCAAGCCCCATCGGACAAACACTTATGCACTTTGAACACCTTATACAGCTTAACACGGCAGTACGATTAGCTTCTGTTTCCGGGATCACAAGAATACCTGAACTTCCTTTTACCACCGGTACATCCAGACTGCTGATTGCTCTGCCCATCATTGGTCCTCCGTTTACCACTTTCCCTGTATCTTCAGGCAGTCCTCCTGCAGCATCAATCAGCGTCTGAACAGGAGTACCGATACGGGTCATAAAATTCGAAGGTTTTTTGAGTGATTTACCCGTTACAGTCACGACCCGGTCAATCAGGGGTCTGTTTTTCTGCACTGCCTGGTATGCAGCATAAATACTCCCTACATTAAAGGCTACAACTCCGATATCTATTGGCAGTCCACCGGATGGCACTTCTCTGTTAAGAAGGGCTTTAACTAATTGTTTTTCACCTCCCTGGGGATATTTAACCTGCAGAGCAACCACACTGATTCCTTTTTCACGGGCAGCCAGTTCAGTCATCAGCTTTATAGCATCAGCTTTATTATTTTCAATTCCTACAATAGCCTTTTCCACTTTCAGTGCACGCATCATCAGTCTGATACCTACCATAATTTCATTACCCTTTTCGAGCATCAGGGAATGGTCGGATGTCAGATACGGCTCGCACTCAACAGCATTAACAATCAGGTATTCAGCTTTTTTACCCTTAGGAACACTGAGTTTGACGTGTGAAGGAAAAGTAGCTCCCCCTAGTCCCACCAGACCGGAAGCGTTTATTTTTTTGATTATCTCTTCCGGTGTAAAGTCGAAATCCTTTTTTAATACCGGACTAAGATCTATATCTGTTACCCATTCGTCGGGTTCTGTCTGAATCAGCACCGACAAACGCCTATAACCGGTACTGTCGGGGAATGTATCTACCTTCAACACTGTTCCGCTTACGGAAGAGTGAATGTTTGCTGAAACAAAACCTCCGGACTCGGCAATAAGCTGGCCGGTTTTTACCTTATCACCCTTGTTAACCAACACTTTCGACGGGGCGCCAATGTGCTGTGAAACGGGGATGATTACCTGCGGAGGTACTGGCAAGGTCTCTATCTTCATATGGGAAGAGAACTTATTTTCTTCCGGATGAACTCCGCCCTGTGGAAATGTTTTAAGCACCTTATTATTTTAGTTTAGTGAATTGTTAGTTTATGATTTATTGGTTGTCCTTAACCTGCATTAGATTCTGTTGCTTCTACCGGTTTTTCTTTTCTTGGAGGAAACCCGATTTCAAGAATGGCATTTGTCGGACACTCAATTACGCATTTGCGGCAGAGTCTGCATTTTACGGGATCAATGTAAGCAAGGTTATTCTCCATTGTTATTGCCTCATACGGACAAACCTTGACACATTTTCCACAGCCAATGCAGGCAACCTCACAGTTTTTGCGGGCCACAGCACCTTTTTCCATGTTTATACAAGACACAAATATCTTTCTGTCTTTGGGATTTTTTTTCCGAAGTTCAATTATTTTTCTTGGGCAAGCCTTCACGCAAGCACCGCAGGCAGTACATTTTTCATCCACAACCTCAGGAAGTCCGGTGGCAGGGTTCATGTGGATCGCATCAAAATCACAAGAATCAACACATTCTCCATACCCAAGACACCCATGCGGACAACCGCTTTCCCCGATATAGAGTGTGTGGGCAATAGTACAGGTTTTTGCCCCATCGTATCTGTTGGTCCGGGGCCTGTATTGTGGAGTACCGTTACAGCGAATGACAGCCACAGTAGGTTCCTTTTCAACGGCAGCGCGGCCTAAAATTGCAGCTGTGGTTTTCATTGTTTCATTTCCGCCAACAGGACAATACAGTCCATCGAAGTTTTGGGATTTCACCAGGGCTTCGGCAAAATTCCGGCAGCCGGCAAATCCGCATCCTCCGCAGTTTGCCAGAGGCAGGGCCTGTTCAATCAGGTCGATACGGGGATCCTCAAAAACTTTGAATTTCTGCGCCACAAAATAAAGAATTATTGCTGATGCAGCCCCAATGGTGCCAAGGGTTATAATGGTAAATAAAACGACATTGCTCATATCAATCTATCTTTCTTATGGAAAAAATGAAATGTTTGCTGATTTTATTCCTGAGTATATACAAAACTAAATAATATGGAGGAAGAAGTCCTACCGCAAGCAATCCGCTGCTGAGTTCACTCAATCCGGCCGCGTTAGCTGCAATTAATCCCAGGAAAAGGATCAGAAACGGATAAACATATCCCAGAAGCAAAGCTCTGAATCCCTGAGATTGTTCCATATTCAGGTTAACCAATTCCCCAACTCTGAATTCCATGAAGTTGCCTTTTACCTCAATTTCTTTGTCTTTCATATCGGCTGCATTACAAGCGCCTTTAGCATGGCAGGCAGCACAGGCTGATTCAGACAGGATTTTTACTATCACTGAATGATCGGTGAATCTTTCGATTAATCCTTTATGCTCTATTGATTTACCAGAAGGTAACGACATAATGTTTTAAGGGTTTTCAAATACAAAATTAGATTTACATGGATATTAAATTGTGCTAAAAATCATGTTGATGTCTTAAAACTATAATTTATTTTCATTTTAAATAAAATCATACTGGTTCTAAATTCTCGTATGGGAATAATCAAGCTGTATTAATCCTAAATTCCGATAGGGAACAGCTTGATTCTTATGACTGCTCCCTTCTTTGCTGCCGCGGAGCACAAGCGAGGCGCATAAGGGTGTGGGGTGAACGGACAGAAAAATCATCAAAAATGTCAATTTGTTAAAATAGAATTAGCCGATGACTGATAAAATACATATTTTTATACGATGGATTTTTTGTGGGTAATTAGTTTTTTCGGGTAAAAAAGTAAAATTATGAAGAAACAATTTACGTTCTCCGGAATTCTTTCTGTAAGCATTTTTTGTATGCTTATGGTTAGTTCCTGCGACAAGGAAAAGGAGATTACCGTCACAGATCAGGATTTATATGAAATGGCTATTGAGACAAACGGGTTTACATGGTATAAAAACTCTGAAACATTGCTTAATTCCTCAGAAGAAAGTGGTCACAGCCAGAAGTTACTGAAAACCCGGTTTAACGCTGTTGCAGCAACCAAACTGGATGCAAACGGTAAAGTTATTGCCGGAGCCGTATTTCCAGAAGGTTCATTAATAGTTAAGGAATTGTTCGAAGATGGTCCGGAAGTAAGCGTTTATTCAATCCGGCTTAAAAATTCAGATACCGGAAATGCAGATGATAAAGGCTGGGTATGGACTATTCTTGGTGCAGATGGTGAAGTTCTCGAAACTTCTTTAAATAAGGGAAAAAACTGCATTAAGTGCCACTCTCAGGATGATAATATAGACTATATGCTGCTTAATAAGTTTTTCCCATAAACAAGGTTTTGTGGGGGCTTTAGTCCTTTTATTTTTACTAACTAAAATTCAACTCAAATGATACTGACTCAGATGTGTCAAATCTGTCGGAAAACGGCATTTTTTTCCCTGGCAACTGCCTTTGTCTTGCTAAATATTAACGGATTTTCGCAATCTGGCGGTCTAAAGGATATCAAATCAACCATGAAAATCGGATGGTGTGTAACTGATGGAACGAAGACTTACTTTTCAAATGCCACTGCCAAATCACTTTCTCTGAGCAACATAAACAGTGCAAATGTTCAATGCTATCCCGCATGGGGGAGATGGGATGAAACCCTGAAACATGTTTATCATCTCGATGCGTTTAATAATCAGGTTAAGGAATTGCACAGCAAAAATATTTATACCTCTGCCCATATGTTACTCGGGTGGGATCAGTATTTCCCAAACTGGTACATAAACGGCGATTTTGAGGCGGATACTGTTGAAGCTATTATGAACAGCTGGATTAAGAGTATAATTACATTTAAAGGGAACGATACACTTGTTGACAACTGGAATGTTGTAAATGAGGCCATGATGTGGGATGGAAAAGGGAGTTACTGGCCTGTTAGCGGTGTTCTTAAAAATTCATGTGAGCTTGAAAGAATGGGATTCGAACCGGATGCTTCCGGATTACCTGCAGATAAAATTGTGAATTCGCAGCACCCGGTGTATATCAGAAGGGCATTTGTAGAGGCCCGGAAATATACAGATAAAGATCTTGAATTGCGCGATGCCAGTATTGAATTCCCAAATGATCAGAAATATAAGTCGTTCTATCAGCTTGTAATGCATTTGCTGAATTCAGGTGCCCCGCTTACTGCAGTTAGCTTGCAGACTCACCTGAATCTGGAAGGAACATACGATTGGGATGCATACACCAACAATATTAAGCGTTACAGGGAACTTGGACTGAAGGTGAATATTACCGAAGCCGATTTTGGAGATACAAAAAAAACCTGGACTGACGATAAAGCCCAACTCCAAAAATCACTTTATTATCAGCTGGTAACAGCGGCAATCAGGGGAGGCGCCTATTCATTTGAAACCTGGGGGTTTATTGACGGAAACAACCTCTATTGGAGAGATGGTGAAAAGGGATTGATATTTTCAAGCAGTTTAACTCCCAAACCGGCCTATTTCGGGATACGGAACGCACTTGTTGATATGAGTCATATCCTATTCTGGGAAATGGATAATGCTGTTGATTCAAAAGTGCCCGATGTTACCATGTACAACAATTTCGGTACACTGAACAACAATGCCAGTCCAACATTTACCAGCGGTTATAAAAATAGTGCTTTACAATTCGATGGAGTGGATGACTTTGTTTCAGGGGATTTTCATGCAGATACAATTGAAAATACATTTGCATTCTCTTGTTTTATTAAAACAACTTCATCGATCCCATCAACTATCGGAGATTTGGGAACTGAAAATACATCCGGAATAAAACTTGGTATAAATGCCAATGGCAAACTGATTGTTGAAGGTGCAGGACTCAGTAAAACCATGGAAAGCGTAGCTGCCGTTAATGATGATGACTGGCATTTTGTGGCTGTAAAAAAGGATGGGGATAATTTCCGGCTTTTCCTCGATTCGGCGGTTCCTGTTGATAACTGTACAGGTAACTCTGCTAAATTTGTGAAACTGAATGTTGGTGCAGATATATCCGGCAACGGGCATTTCAGCGGGGTAATTGATGAAGTTAAACTTTACGACTGGGCAGTTGAAGATTCCAGCTTTGTCAGAAATATACTTCCAAATGCACCCTCGGCACTGAACATACTTAAATACGTCAACTATTTGAAATTATCTTGGGCTGATATGAGCAGCAATGAAGAAGGGTTTATTGTTGAGCGCAAAACAGCAGATGGAGTCTGGGAAACAATAGACACAGTTGATGCCAATATCAAATCCTTTTCTGACAGTCAGTATGAGATATCCACAAGTTACACCTACAGAGTTAAATCGTATAACCGCTTTGGGGAAGCCGCCTGCATTATGACAAAAACAGTAACCAGTCCATTGGTTGGAATAGAAGATAATAATATTTCAGATTCTGAAAAGTACCAGATTTACCCCAATCCTGTATCTGAGAATTATGTTCTTAGCAGCAGTATAAAAGGAAATTATTCAATTTTCTCACTTAACGGCATTCTTATGGAAAGGGGAATGGTTTTGCCTGGCGAGAACCATTTCAGTGCAGTTAATCTGCCGGAAGGGATATTCCTTTTCCGTATCGAAAATGATAAAGAAATCAGGAATACAAAAATGGTAATTAACCGTTGATTATTTTTTGAACCAATCCAACGTTTATATGTTAGTTTGTTAAATCTTAAAAAATGAAACCATATAGTATTAATTTTTTCAATTCAATAGTTCTCATAGTTTTTGGCAGTTGGGCGTATTTTACATCCGATACTCCATCTGTAACTGCTCTTATTCCTGTTTTTGCCGGAATTATTCTTTTGTCTGTAACTCCTGGATTTCGTAATGGAAACCGGATTTTAGCACATGTAGCTGTAGTGATTACCTTTCTTATATTGTTAGGATTAATCAAGCCATTATCAGGAGCTATTGGAAGATCAGATAACTTAGGAATTGCAAGAGTTGTTGTAATGATGATTTCTTCGCTTTTTGCCCTGATTGTATTCATTAAGAGTTTTATCGACGCAAGAAAAGCCAGGTAATTTGATCCGCTTTGCATGCAGAAGAAACCAAAACCTTTGAAACTTATTTCGTAATCATTATAAAACTCTTTTTCCGGTCTGTGATTTGATCCCTGCATTGCCGAAACCTTTGCAGTATTAAATCGTATTGAATATTTGAGTATCTTGCGGACCTCAAATTACTTACCGAAAAAATTCCATTAATGCACAGAATAGTTTTCATATTTGTTATCTATCTCCTTCTTCCTTCCCGGATTTTTTCCCAGGTTATGATAAATGAGTTTTCTGCTTCAAATCTAAGCGGAATAACAGACGAGGATGGTCAGGTTGCCGATTGGATAGAATTGACTAACTCTTCTTCAACAGAGATTAACCTTAGCGGTTATCATCTTTCAGACGATTTGAATTTTCTATCCAAATGGACTTTGCCCGATATTTCGCTCCAGCCTTCAACATATCTTTTGGTATTTGCTTCAGGAAAAAATCGCACAGACGTTACACTAAGCTATGAAACTGTTATTCCCAAAGGTTCGCAATGGAAGTACAGGATTCCTGCTTCCGACATTGGAAATTCATGGAAAGATAATGGCTTTAATACAAGTAACTGGACTTCGGGAAACAGTGGATTAGGCTATGGTGACAACGATGATGCAACTGTTTTGCCAAATGGTACAATATGTGTTTATGCACGAAAGGAATTTACAATAACTGAACTTGATGATGTTGCCGAACTGATTTTCAGTATTGACTACGATGATGGGTTTGTTGCATATATCAACGGACACGAAATTGCGAGAAATAATCTTGGCCCGGAAGGCTCAGCTGTTTTATTTGACCAGGCTACCGGAAGTTTTTTACGGGAGGCAACAATGTATCAGGCTGGGGGAGTGCCTGAAAGCTTTAGTATCCTTGATTTTGCTGATTTTCTGATAGAAGGTGTAAATGTTTTGGCAGTTGAGGGTCATAACAGCGATAGGGGCTCAAGCGATTTAAGTCTGATCCCGATGCTTACATTAGGTCTGAGAGGGCCGGGATATACAGATAATCACCCTGATTATATTGTTGTTCAAAGTCGTCAGTTACACACAAATTTTAAAATCAGCGCAGAAGGGGAAACTTTGTTTTTATCTAATCCCGATACAACCCAAATTGACTCTGTTTCAGCAATTCCACTTTCGGCCGATATCTCATACGGGCGCAAACCGGATGGAGGAAATATCTGGTATTACTTTAATCAGCCCACTCCCGGTGAAGCAAATACAAGTCAGGGTTTTGGAACAATTTCCGGAGACACTGTTAAATTTACATTCCCCGGCGGATATTATCCGGCTGGTTCAATTGAGGTCAGGCTATCAACCACTGATCCCCAGGATACTATAGTTTATACTCTTGATGGTTCAGATCCGGCAATAAATGATCTGCGTTTTGTAAATCCTATACGTATTACGAAAAACACAATCATCCGGGCAAGAGCATTTAACTCGCAAAAACTTCCCGGAATAATTTCCACAAATACATACATTACCAAAAAACATACCCTGCCGGTTGTGTGTCTCAGCACTGAACCAGCCAACCTTTTCGATTATAATACAGGTATCTATGTGATGGGTCCAAATGCATCAACCGTATCCCCGTTTTTTGGTGCCAACTTCTGGCAGGACTGGGAAAGACGAGCGCATATGGAACTTTATGATGAGGCGGGAACAAAACAGATTGGACAAGATGTAGGGATTAAAATTTTCGGGGCCTATTCAAGAGCTAATCCTCAGAGATCGCTTGCATTGTTTGCGCGACGAGAATATGGAAAAGGCTCATTTGAATACCAGTTTTTTAAGGGAAAAACAATTGAAAAATTCGAATCTGTCGTTCTCAGAAACGCCGGAAATGACTGGGCTCAGGCAATTATGAGAGACGGACTGACCTCAATTCTTGCCAGAGGCATGGATGTAGATCGTCAGGAATTCCAGCCATCTATCGTTTATATTAACGGGGAGTATTGGGGAATTATGAATATCCGTGAGAAAATAAATGCAAACTTTCTTGCTGAAAACCATTTTGTAAATCCCGATAATGTTAACATTCTGGAAGGAAGTGGCACTGTAGTTGAGGGATCAAATGTAAACTATACTCCGATTGTAGCCTATCTGAATGCAAATACTCTGGAAACAGAGACGAAATACCTGAAGGTAAAGGACAAAATTGAACTGAACAATTACATTCAGTATCAACTTACACAGATATATGTAAATAACAAAGACTGGCCCGGAAATAACATAAAATTCTGGCAGACTAAAGATCCCGTGGGTCTATGGAGATGGATACTTTTCGATACCGACTTCGGATGGTCGATTTGGGAAGGCGGAGCATATACTTTCAATACTCTGACTTTCGCACTGGAACCTAACCTCACCGAGTGGCCTAACCCCTCCTGGTCAACTTTGTTTTTCAGGAGAATGGTAACAAATAAGGATTTCAGGTATGAATTTGCAAATCAGTTTGCCGACAGAATAAATACCAATTTCAGCACAGTGAATGCTCATAAAGCTATTGATTCACTAAAAGTTATGTACCTCCCCGAAATCTATGATCATATGGCTCGCTGGGGACAGAGTTATGATAATTGGATAAATAACTATACGATTATTAAAAATTATGCTACAAATCGCCCGGCCTATATGTTCAATTTTCTTGAAAAAGGACTTGGACTGACCGGAAAACTTTCTGTCAGAATCGAGACCGGGTCAGCCAGTTCAGGAAGTGTTCTGTTAAACACTATAATTCCTCAGAAATATCCTTTTACAGGAATATATTTTAAGAATGTTCCTATTAAGTTAAGCGCTATTCCTGCCCCCGGTTATAAGTTTGTAAAGTGGGAGGGAACTGTACCTTCGGTCAATCAGACCATTGAATACAACATGGAAGCCAGTCCTGTGTTCAGAGCCATATTTGAACCGGCCACTGCTGCGGATTTTAAAATTGTGATAAATGAAATTAATTACAATTCCTCACCTGAAAAAGACTCAAAAGATTGGATAGAACTTTATAATGCAGGAAATACATCGGTTAGTTTAAAGGACTGGGTTATTTCCGATGCTGGTTTTGATACAGGCTACAAAATCACATCTGAACTTATTCTGACTCCCGGTATGTATCTGGTGGTTTGTCGTGAGATTGAAGCATTCAGACTCATTTATCCTGAGGTAAGCAATTCCACCGGCAATTTGAGTTTTGGATTGAGCAGCACAGGAGATGATATAAATTTATTCGATCCAGAGGGTGTACTTATCGATTTTGTAAATTACACTCCAAATCTCCCATGGCCTACTGATGCAAACGGAACCGGTTCATCAGTTGAGCTTGTAGATCCGCTTTCTGATAATAACATGGGCTACAACTGGAAATCAAGTCCGAATGGAGGAACACCCGGTTCGTTTAACTTGCTTACTCTTAAAGCAGGAACGCCGGATATATCAGCGTCCGGAACATTCAGTTTTGATTGTTTTCCCAATCCATTTAAAGATTATACCACTTTCAGAATCGAAGTTCCGGCTTCCGGAAAATATAACCTTGAAGTTTTTGATTTGCAGGGTCGTCTGGTGAGTATTCTTGCCGGGCAGGAAATCAGCTCCGGTGCATATTATATTGACTGGGACGGTCGTGATTCAAATAATGAAATGTTACCTCAGGGAGTTTATATTGTAAGATTATCGGGGGAGACGAAAGAATTGCACCTTAAGCTCATAAAAATGGAATAATTTATTCCCCGGTTCGTTTCGGGTTTAAGGGATTATTTCCTAACTTGTGAAATATAGTTTTTAATCCCTGCTTAAGCCTGATTTCCCATGCTGGAAAATGTAATTTTATTTAGCATCAGGAATAAACTAATCGTTATTCTTCTGACATTAACCATAGTTTGTTTTGGATTATTTTCCTTAACTCAAATCCCTATTGGTGCTGTTCCCGATATAACCAATAATCAGGTTCAGGTAATAACGGTATCAGCCGATTTGTCCACTCAGGATGTGGAACAATTTATTACATACCCGGTTGAGCTGGAAATGGCCAATTTGCCGGGAGTTATTGAAATCCGCTCCATCTCAAAATTCGGGTTGTCTGTTGTAACAATAGTTTTTGAAGACAAAATAGGAACATATTTACCCCGACAGTTAATTGCCGAAAAGATTAAAACCGCAAGTGATAATATACCCAAAGGTTTTGGAACACCGGAGATGGGACCTATAACCACCGGTCTGGGTGAAATTTACCAGTATATTCTCGATACGAAACCAGGATATGATTCCATATATTCAGTAATGGATTTAAGAACAATTCAGGACTGGATTGTAAAACGAAGACTGTCGGGCATTCCCGGAGTTGTTGAGATAAACACCTGGGGTGGTTACCTTAAACAATACGAAGTAGCAGTAAATCCTGAAAAACTTCTTTCAATGGATGTTTCTATAATTGAAGTTTTTAACGCGTTGGAAAAAAATAACAGTGTAGCAGGAGGTGCTTACATTGAAAAAGTTAATGAAAGTTATTTTGTACGGGGTGAAGGACTCGTAAAATCAATTGATGATATAAATTCTATTGTGGTAAAAAACACCAATGGAATACCAGTATTGGTCAGGGATTTGGCAAAGGTGCAAATTGGTCATGCCACCCGGTTCGGTGCAATAACAGGAAATGGTGAAGGCGAAAAAGTTCTTGGACAGGTTATGATGTTAAAGGACGGGAATTCGAAAAAGGTAATCAATGAAGTAAAGAGAAGGGTAGAGGAGATTCAGAAAACACTTCCTGATGGGGTATTTATTAATGGCTTTCTTGAGAGAAGTGAACTGATTAAGAAAACAACGTTTACAGTGGCCGAAAACCTTATTCTTGGCTGTCTGATCGTCATCTTTGTTGTAGTGCTGCTTCTTGGGAATATACGCTCCGGACTTGTTATTGCTTCGTTAATTCCTTTATGTCTGCTTTTTGCCCTTTCACTTATGTACATATTCGGAATAGATGCAAACCTGATGAGTCTGGGTGCAATCGACTTTGGAATTATCATTGACGGCGCAGTAATTATCGTTGAATTTATTGCTATGCAGATCAATGTTAAAAAGGATGCAATAGATGCTGAAGGTGAAGAAGGCAGGATAAAGCTTATGGATAAGATTACTTTTGAAGGAGCTTCCAAAATGATGAATTCCGCCATATTCGGTCAGGTGATAATTTTACTGGTATTCATACCAATATTATCACTAACCGGTGTTGAAGGTAAAATGTTCCGGCCAATGGCTCTTACATTCAGCTTTGCACTGACAGGAGCAATTTTCTTCTGTTTTACATGGGTGCCGGTTGCCTCATCAATGTTTCTTAAACCCGCCAAAGTTGGGAGGAAGAATATTTCAGTATTTATTATGAAGTATGTTGAAGCATCCTATATGCCTGTAATCCGCTGGTCATATAACCATAAAAGAACTATACTGGGACTGGCCCTTGCATCGCTTTTATTTTCGGCCTTTTTATTTACGCGAATGGGAGGTGAATTTGTTCCAACCCTTGATGAGGGCGACTTTGTTATTCAGCCTGTTCTGAGAACAGGAACATCTCTTTCCAGAACCATTGAAACAACAACCCGCATTGAACAAATTCTGCTGGACAAATTCCCTGAAGTGGACCAGGTGGTAAGCCGAATTGGCGCAGCAGAAGTTCCGACAGATCCCATGTCGATGGAAGAGTCAGATGTCATAATTAAGCTTAAACCCAATAAAGAATGGGTTTCCGCGAAAAGTAAGGATGAACTGGCCGATAAATTCAAAGAAGCACTGTCTGTTATTCCGGGTGTGGAATTTGAATTCACACAACCCATAGAGATGCGTTTTAATGAACTTATTACCGGCGTTAGAGCCGACCTTGCAATTAAAGTATACGGAGAGGATATGGAAATCCTTGACCGGAAGGCAAATGAAATTAAGGATCAGGTTAGCTCAATCGAAGGCGCTTCGGATGTTATTGTGGAAAAAACAGCCGGATTACCTCAGATGACAGTGAAGTACAATCGCGAAAAGCTCGCGCGCTATGGTCTCAATATAAGCGATCTTAATAACATCGTATCAATGGGCTTCAGCGGTTACTCAACAGGTGTGGTTTTTGAAGGAGAAAAGCGATTTGACCTGGTTATCCGTCTTGATAAAGAATACAGACAGAACATCAGCAATCTCTCGAACCTTTTTGTCGACCTGCCGAATGGTGGTAAAATTCCCCTTCAGGAAATTGCTGTGATAAAATATGACAAAGGTCCGGCGAAAATCTCCCGCGATAATACTCAACGCCGCGTAGTAGTTGGCATTAATGTCAGGGGCAGAGACCTTGAATCGGTTGTAATGGATGTGCAAAAAATAGTTGAGGAAAAAATCAAATTGCCACCGGGATATACAATTGATTACGGAGGACAATTTGAAAACCTCCGCAGTGCTAAAGCACGACTAAAACTAGCCGTACCTGTTGCATTGCTGCTAATATTTATTTTCCTGCATTTCGCATTCAAATCGTTAAAGGAAGCTCTAATGGTATATACCGCCATTCCCCTTGCTGCTGTTGGTGGGATTTTACTGCTTTGGTTACGCGACTTGCCTTTCAGTATCTCAGCGGGTGTTGGTTTTATTGCACTGTTTGGTATTGCCGTGCTTAATGGCATTGTTCTAATTGAGCATTTAAAAGAGCTTAAGGAAGAAGGATATGATGATATGAAGGAAAGAGTGCTGACAGCAACCCGACAGCGTCTTCGTCCGGTTCTCCTGACAGCCTCAGCTGCTGCTCTTGGTTTCCTGCCAATGGCTATCTCAACATCTGCAGGAGCCGAAGTTCAAAGGCCTCTGGCTACTGTGGTTATTGGAGGATTAATAACATCAACTTTACTTACTATGATAGCCCTTCCTCTTCTTTACGCGATTTTTTCAGATGTCGAGAGGATCAGTTTTTTCCCATTCCGGTTACACAGGAAAGCCACTATCCTGATTTTTATATTGGGAATCACAAGCGCATCGGCAATAGCACAGAATAACAGGATATCATCCATGAATGAAGCTGTTGAACTTGCCCTGGTTAATAATCATGATTTGAAAGCCTCGGAAATTCAATTGCAGCAGTCAGATATTCTCAGACGAACATCCTGGGATATTCCCAAAACGTCAATTTACCATAGCTTTGATGAAAATAATGTTGCTCTGAACGGCATCCCTCTTAAAGTTTTCGGTTTGCAGCAAAGTATTGACTTTCCAACCGTTTATACAGCAAACAGACAGATCAATTTAAGCCAGAATCGTCTCGCAGGACTTTCCCTCGAAATGAAAAAAATGCAGATTATTAAAGAAGTTGCTCAGGCATACTGTAACCTTAATTATTTGCAAAATCTGAGGAAGCAGTATTTCTTTCTCGATAGCATATATTCCGGGTTTGCTGTGGCTTCCGAAAAGAAATATGTT
>CAYOLQ010000074.1:0-17917 GCA_964404825.1 uncultured Chitinophaga sp. | reverse complement strand
ATGTTTTCATTAAACCTGAATTGCTGTTCAATTTCGAATCTGAATTTTTGACCTAAATTATATTGCAGAACCGGCCCAACCCAAAGCTGAACATCTTTTACCTGTGCACTGGCGAAGGAGCTGATTCCCAAAAAAGCCAGAATAATTATCAGTTTTCTCATTTAGTCGTAATCTGGGTAAATAATATTACATTTCTCCCTGATAGAATCGAGCAATTTCATCAGCTGGAGGCTGTGATCAAGATTCCATATTTTTGATTCATGCCTGCCTTCCCTGAGGCAATTCATAACTTCCTGTGCTTCATATTCATAACCGTTGGCTGCTGCGGGAAAGAGCAATTCTTCAGAATTTTCATCATGGCGGCTTACTACAATATTTGCCGGTCTGAACCACTGATGTTTAATCTGAATTTTTCCTTTATCGCCATAAATGTTCGCATCAGTGTTGGTATGAGTGGTAAAGGTGCAATGCAGACTTGCCAGTGCACCATTATCATATGAAAATGACATAGATAGTGATTCGTCGACACCTGTAGGTGCTTTAACAGCTATAGCCTGTATTTCTTTTGGATACCCCAATAAAAGCAGACTCAGAAAAACAGGGTAAATACCTATGTCAAGAAGGCTTCCTCCCCCTAAAAATGGATTAAATAAGCGGGATTCAGGATTATAGACGGCTTTAAATCCAAAATCTGCGTTCAACATCCTAATGTTTCCTATTTTTCCTTCCTGAATCAGTTCAATCGTCTTCTGAATACCCGGTAAAAAGCGTGTCCACATTGCTTCCATCAGAAAAACCTTATTTTCCCTCGCTGTTTCAACTAGTTTTGTCAATTGAAGGGAATTGATTGAAAATGGTTTCTCACACAAAACTGCTTTACCTTTTCTGAGGCACATCATTGTGTTCCCGAAATGAAGATGATGAGGTGTGGCAATGTAAATAACATCTACCTCCGGATCATTCGCTAATTCTTCGTAGTTACCATATGCCTTCTGAAACCCAAACTCTTTCGCAAAATCAGCAGCTTTATTATAATCGCGGGAAGCAACGGCATACAAATCAGCCTGATCAAGTACCTTCAGTCCGGCAACAAACCCTCTGGCAATATGTCCGGGAGCAAGAATGCCCCATTTGATTTTATTCATTTGTTTTTAGAATATCTTCAATCCTGCTTAATTCATCATCAGAAAACTTCAGGTTTTTCAGACACAAAAGATTATCCTCAAGTTGTTGAACGCTGCTGGCACCGATAAGTACAGAGGTGATTCTTTCATCCTTAAGCAGCCAGGCCAGGGCTAACTGAGACAGTTTCTGACCACGTGAAATTGCTATAGAATTAAGCCGGGTAATTTTAGATAGATACTCAGGAGTAATCTGATCTTTATTAAGAAATACAGCCTTACTGGCTCTTGATCCTTCGGGGATCCCTTTTAAATACCTTTCAGTAAGCATGCCTTGTGCAAGGGGAGAAAATGCGATGCATCCAATGCCCTTTTCCTGCACTACATCCAGCAATCCGCCTTCTACCCAACGTTCAAACATCGAATATTTTGGCTGATGGATCAAACATGGTGTACCAAGCTGTTTAAGTATTTCAGCTGCTTCAGCAGTTTGTCTGGCACTATAGTTCGAAATACCAACATACAGAGCCTTTCCCTGTCTGACAATCTGATCAAGAGCCATCATGGTTTCTTCGAGTGGTGTATTGGGATCAGGTCGGTGTGAATAGTAAATATCGACATATTCCACCTGCATCCGTTTCAGACTCTGGTCAAGACTGGAAATGAGGTATTTACGTGAACCCCACTCCCCATAAGGCCCGGGCCACATATTATATCCGGCTTTTGTGGAGATAATCAGTTGATCCCTGTACGCGCTAAAATCCTGCTTCAGTACTTTTCCGAAATTTATTTCTGCGGATCCCGGGGGAGGGCCGTAATTATTGGCCAGGTCGAAATGGGTAACACCTGAATCGAAAGCTTTCCAAAGTATGGATCGGCCATTTTCGTACACATCAACTCCGCCAAAATTATGCCATAAGCCCAGAGAAATTGCCGGGAGCATTAAACCGCTTTTTCCTGTTCTGCGATAGACCATTGTATTGTAGCGATCTTTTGAAGCCTGATATATCATATTTTTTTTTAAAACAATGATAGTAATAAGATTTGTTTTACCCAATTATCAATAAAGCCAACCCCGCTAAAAACAACGCAAAACTACCCGAAATTTTGAGAAAATCCGAATGTTAGTTTTCAGAAAACGGAAATACAACTTTGAAAAGAGATCCTTTTTCAGGTTCCGATTCCAGAAGTACCTTTCCTCCAAGAAGTTCAGTGTAGGATTTAACAATTGCAAGCCCTAATCCCGATCCGCCCATATTAACTGTCAATTCGGTTCCAATCTGCCTGAATCGTTCAAATATCAATTCATGATTCGCTTTATCTATTCCATGACCTGTATCTCTTACAAAAAATGTCAGTTCTTTATTTAACTCATATCCAAATTCAACAAATCCCTTATCTGTAAATTTGAATGCATTATTGATAAGATTTGAAATTATCTGTTTCAGCTTAACTGCATCCGAAATAAAATAATCATCCTTTCCTCCGGCAGGCAAGCGGAGAATCAGCTCAATTTCCTTTCCTTTTGGCATATTTATATTCATTAACTGATAAACGTCTTCTAAAAGAATTTGAATATTTATTCGGGTTGCATGCACTTGCGCCTGCCTGGTTTCGATTTTCGATATTTCAATAATATCATCAATAATTGAAATCAGGTGCCTGCCGCTATTCTGAATTATTGCACCATAATAATCACGTTTTTCGTCAGGTATATCATTCTCCTTAAGTAATTCTGTAAAACCCAGTATTGCATTCATTGGAGTTCTGATTTCATGGGAAAGGTTGGCAAGAAAGGCTGATTTCAGACGATCACTTTCTTCTGCTTTTTGTTTTGCGATAGTTAATTCCTTGTTCAGGTTTTCGGTTGCTACTCTTAATATTTCTCTGGCTTTCCTGTTTTGAAAGTTATTCCACTGACCAAGCATAAGCATTCCCAATAAAACAGTTGCAGGAATATACAGAAAAATTAAGGGTAATGCGATAGCTTTAATTGTAGAAATCCTTATTTCTTCAGGCAACAACAATGTGGCAGCTAACATCGATATATGAACAACGATCCCCATTGCGAGTAACTCCCTGATATAATTTTTCTCCTTCCATTCCGGTCTTAACCACCTCCACAGACAACCAATAGTACCGGAAGAAATTATAACTGCTATTCCCATCATCAATCCATCACCTCCTATAAATATCCGGTAAAAAGAGGTTATTATAATTGCAATAATGGTAGGAATTGGTCCAAAAAACAAGCCTGATATGGAAAGCATAACAGACCGGGTGTCAAACACGATACCGGGTACAAGTGTCCATCGGGTATAAATGATAACAACCCCAACAGCCCCGATAATAATGCCTGTAAAAAGCTTTGTGGTGAAAATCTTTGATTTTTCATTTTTTATCCAGAAATTCTCATATATCATTGAGAATGCCAGCAATATTGCAATGTTCTGAAGTAATTCTATTACAAAGTATTTATGCATTTCTGATAGTAATTTTCAATAGGAGTGAAGGTAATTGTAAATATAGAGCATCTTTTTGAGTTAAATACACTTGTATTCATCATTATAGCATAGTTTCGCTTAAAAAATCTCATTCGTCAGGTTCTGTTAATTCATTCTTTTTTCTCAAAACCAAAAGGAAGTTTAAGCGTTAAGGATACATTTCTTCCCGGATTAAAGAGGTACACTTCCTTCAAAGTTGATAAATGATCAGTGTATTTGGTATCAAATAAATTGTCGACACCGATGATAAAAGAAAGTAACTGATTTCCGAGGTTTATTTTTCCACCGAAACCCATATCGATCAGACTGTAGCCATTTGTAGGGCTTTCGTCCCTTGCCGGCCGAATCTGATCAAATGCGTTGGTTGATCGTATTACAAAAAAAGTTGAATTGAGAAAAGCCAGTCTTTCACTCTCGGCCATAATCTCAAAACAAAGCTTATTTGCAGGAATAAATGGCAGGAAATCGCCGTTTTCCTGCTTACCAAGAACGTATGAGAAATCAGCTTCAAAGTGAAACCAATCAATAGGTTCAGGATGTAAATGGAACCCTGCTTCTCCGCCGAACAGGATAGAGTTCCCCTGCATATACCGGTATATACTGAGTCCGTTACTTACAGTATCGCCGGTAGGAGCAATGAATATGTAATTGCTGATAATGTTGTAAAAACCGGCAAGATCGAATGTGAAGTTGTTTTTATGGATATGCAGACTGATATCCCATTCATAGGAATTTTCGGGTACAAGATTAGGATTTCCTTTTTCATAGCGGGTTTCATGCTGACCGTCAGACGTGAGCTCAGCTAAATTTGGAGTTCTGTAGGCTGCAGCGAAGTTGGATCGGATCAGGGCATCCTCAGAAAACGAATATACTGCACCAACGGATCCGCTGAAACTGCCATACTTTTTGTCAATTGCCTCACGGTACCCGGGAAGACTTTCAATTCCAACGAATTGACTTTTTATTTCCTTATTATCATACCGGGCTCCAAACTGAACTTTTAAAGGATCGAAAAGAGTTTTTTGTACCAGGGTAAAAACAGAGTAATTGTTTATTCCGGCATCAGGCAATAAAATGGTATGTTCAAGATCTTTATTTCGGTTAACCTGATTAATCCCCTGAATCCCTATTATGTATTCTGATCTGGAATCGGATGGCAGATAAACTTTGCTTTCGTAAATAAGAGTTGTAAGGTCCATCTGAAGTTCTGTTACATTTTTTTCCGCATAATGGATCAACTCAGTATTCTGAAGGGAAGAATTTATATCTATTTTAAATTTACCCAGATAAATTTTGTTTTGCGCCGACAGTAAATGCGTATCGAATTCCTGATAATAAATTTCATTCGCACGTGCTCTTTTATCAGTTAATTCAATTGCTTCTTCCTCTACAAGTCCCAGTTTCTGGTTATTGTAGTCATAGAAAATTTTGAAAGTACCTTTTTTACCGGTAAAACCGGCATTTGTTTTAATTGAATACTCGTTAAAGCGCGAATTGGGAGCATAAACTCCACCTCCCTGCAAAAAGTCTGAATTGCTTTTATGACCGATTCTAAGCCCTCCGGATAACTTCTCTGAACTTCCCTTAACGCCTGCATTATTTGCAAATCCAAGATTGTTGGAATAAAATTGTGTATTGATGTCGCCTGATATTTTTCCAACCGGAGCCGGCCTCTCTTTGATAAAGTTAATAATTCCCCCGATTGCATCCGACCCGTATAACAAGGACGAGGGGCCTTTTATAACCTCAATTTCCTCAATACCAAATTCGTCAATGCCAAGGGGATGGTGGCTGGAATACTGATAATTTTCAAATCGGACACCATTGTTGAGAACGAGAATATCGTTCATTGAAAGACCTCTGATTACAGGTTTTGAAACTCCGTTTCCTTTGGATATTACATCAACACCGGGAATTTTCCGGAGCATTTTTGTGAAATCAGGGTTTGGCAGAATCCCATGCTGATTGAGTTTCAGAACATCGATTTTTACCGCATTCTCGTGCTGTGTTGCGTTATATCCTCCTGATATAACTATTTCGTCACCCAGAATCGGTGATTGTTCAAGTTCTGCATCAAGTAGTAGCGTATCTCCGTTAAGTTGAAAGTCGATAATCTGACTTTTATACCCCATAAAGGAAACCTGTAGTTTATGATGTCCATTTGGCAAATTCTTTAATTCATATTTGCCCTGGCTATCAGAAATTGTTCCTTTTTGCAGTTCAGGGATATATATAGTGGCTCCGGTAAGAATCTTTTGTTGTGAGTCAGTTATTATTCCATTTATAGTATTTTGCGACAGCAGGGAAGTGCCGGTGCATAGCAAAGCGATAAACAATAATGTTTTTCTCATTTTCATTTTTTATGGCAGTACAAAAATATTTTTCTGTGAGCAAAGGAAAAATCAATTTGAACTGTCAGGAGGCGCCCGAAGAGAAAATGAATACTTTAACGAAGGAGGGTTTGCTGAAGAGAAAATAGAAACGACAATGAATTGCATGAATACCCGGGTTGCCGGCGAATCAGGTGAAAAATTAACGGAAAACACAGGAAATTCAAAACTGCAGATTGCACATTTCTCATGTGTTTCATGGTATTGTATATCAGAATTAAAGTTTTCATGTATAGTATCATGAGTATGATGTGCCTTAACGGAAAGTGGCAGAATCAGCACAATCAGCAGGAAAAAGGATATCAGATATACATGAAAAGTATTCCTTTTGTGCATTTCAAAGCATATTTCGAAATCAGTTATCACTCCCAAACAAATAAATGGAATCTTTGTTTATGTACTTTCTTTATTCCTGAGAATAATATCAATCATCCTGGCATTTTCATCAGGCTTGTATCCACGGATTGTCAGAACCAGCAGACCTGATTCGTCAAAGAGGTAATTCCGGGGAATGGCTTTTTCAGCAAATTTTAAATATATTTCTTTATTCGGATCAGGGAAAAGTGGTATTTGTATGTTATTATTTTTCTTATAGATTTCAATGGTTTCGGGGGAGCAATCCCTGCCAAAACCAATTGAATTGAAAGAGCCACTATACTTACTAAACAAATTCTGTTCAAGGTGTGCGAAATTACTTTTACAATGCGGGCAGTCGGCAGCGAAAAGGATGATTAGGGTAAATTTACCTGATAAATTTTCGATAGAATTAAGTATTCCGGAATTATTTGTCCATTGAAAACGGGGAATTTTATCTCCGGTTTTAAGGAAATTATATTCATCAATAAGATTTATTTCCGGTTTTCCCATTTATCAGACTTATAACAAAAATGAAAACTAATTGTAATTGCTTCACCTAATCCTTTTCCAGTTTATTTTTTCGGAAGAGATTAAATATTATTCTTGCAGAATCTGTGATTAAAAGCAGATACAGTATGAGATTCAGGATCCATATTACCGACAGGTTAAACCGGAACGTATCAACGTAACTCTCATTAAATCTTTTTATTGAACTAAAGAAAGCGGCCCTTCCGTATTTTGATTCAGGAAACATATAAACAGGACTGGCTGATTTTAATATTCTGGTATCCTGAATCCGGGCATAACCTTCAGGGAATCTGCCCAATACCAGACTAGAAACAGAATAATTGTGATTCCCGTTCCTGAACTCTTCCATTCCAATTGTATTGAGTGAGTCTGTTATGGACTGAATAATGCCGGTTCTTTCAGAAGCTGTTTCTTCAAAGGAATTGGCAATCTGGAATTTCAGGTAGGTAATATACCCCAATGCACTCTCATAAATCTCATGGTCGAAATTATCCGTATTCAGAAAATCAATATTCTCATATGGAGCGATTTCTTCCCGTTTGTCAAGCATATCAAATTCGTGTTTTAACAGGGTTAAATTGCGATCCAGACCTGAAACCGAATCGGAATTATCCATATTTTCAAGACAGGAATTCAGTGTAATTTCCAAAAGAGGAATTAATTTTTCAGAGTTGAACCTGTTCTGATATTCAGTAAAATCCAATTTAAAGAAGTAGCGGTTATAAGGGTTTTCTGCAAACTGACTTACTATAATGGCTTCATACGCCCATCGTGATGGAATCATTTCAGCCACTAAAGGGATTTTTTTATCTTCTCTGCGGTACCGGTAATAGTCGTCAAATTGTACCAGATATCCGCTGAAAACCAGGCAGACAATAAGTATGAAAGGAATAACCAGATAAACTGAAGAGAGATTCCGAACCGATGAAGAAAGATTTAATGCCAGCAGGTTCGCAAAAGACGATACTGTAAACAGAGTTAGTAAATATGTGATTGAAAGATCATTAATACCAATGATTGAATTTCCTGCAAGAACAATGATCACAATCTGAATAAACGAAAGAATAAAAACAAAAAGCATCTTTGAGTTTAAATAACTGAACAAACTCAAATTAATCTGAAAATCCCTGTAAACATTTTTTCTCTCCTTGAATATTGCATCGGCTGCAGTTAACATACCAGAAAACAATACATAATTTACAATGAAAAAAATATACAAAGGCAAAAAGTTATTTTCAGCAAATGTCTGAGGATCCCCTGTAATATTTCGTAGCATAACCGCAATACCTATTCCCGCAAGCGGTATACCTGCCAGGAAAATCAGGATGCTCCTCCAGTCATTGAGTAACTGCCTGAAATTGCGGAGAAGGTAAATAATAAACTGCCGTTCAATACCCGGAACGCCCGAAACAGACACCGGTGGTGCTTTTGTTGATTTGCTTCCGTGTTTTGGTTCTGAGAATAATCTTTTCCTGTATACCTCGTACCAGACTTCAGGTTTAATGAGTCTTTCGTTACTTATTCGTCCTTCGGGATCAATTTTTCGTGTCTCAATGATATTGATGATTTCTTCAGGACTTACATCCTCCGGATTTTTATCTCTCAGGTGATAGGGTATAAGCCCCGTACTGTTGAGATAGGAGTATGCATATCTTGGATCCCCCGAAAAAACCATATGCCCGTCGTAGTCAATAAGCCATATTTTATCGTAAAACCGGAATATTTCGAGCGTAGGTAAATGTACGGTCATAATTACCAGCATTCCTGAATAAACTTCTTCCTTTAAAAGGTTCATTAAACTTTTTGCATCTGAGTAGGAGAGGCCTGTCAGGGGTTCATCCAGACATAAAATCAAGGGTTTACGTAAGAGTTCTATGGCTATGTTTATGCACTTCCGGTTATATTCGGTAAGGTTCCTGTTGTTTAAATCTCCGGGTCGGATATGGAGCAGACTTTGAATGTTGAATTTCCGGGCAACTTCTTCGATCCGCTCTTTTATCTGGCTCTCAGTAAGATTACCTAAACTCAGACTTGCCTGAAAAAGCAGATTATCGTAAATGCTGAGTTCAGGAAAAATCATATCGTCGTGAGAAACAAATCCAATTACAGACTGAATCCTGTAATTTTCCTTAATAAGGTCGGTATCATTTACATAAATATTTCCCTGTGAAGGTTTTAACCTGCCGGAAATGAGTTTTATGATCGTTGATTTTCCTACGCCGTTATTACCGATAATACCAACCATTCTGCCAGACTCTTCAGCAACAGTAAATGGTTTAACTGAATTCTCGGATGCACTATAACAAAATGCCAAATCTTTAGCAGTCAGCATTATTTTGGGAACGCTTCCTGCCAGTTTGAAATGCCTTAATATTTCATCGGGATAGATAGGGTTTAATCCTTCGAAACAAATATGATCGCTTTTTGCGAGGGAATAAAAATAACCAGGGAAAACCGGTTTATTGTTTACCATGAGTTTTTCTTTCCCTTCCAGCCGGAATACAAGGAGATTAAAACGTGAGAAATAGCGGAAAACTAATTTACCCTGAATTCTTTGAAAAATGTCGGCACTTTCCTGTCGTCCGGATTCCTGATTGTATTGCTCTATCCAGGATCCCTCCAGCATATCATCCTGCAAATCTGATTTTTCAAGAATCAGAAAATCAGAATTTATTTCATCAGTAGTTTGGGAAATGAACTGAAAAGCACTGTTAAAATCTGACAAATCAAGGTTCAGATTTTCAGAGAGGCGGGAAATCTCATCGCTAATTTTTCTGTCGCCCGGGAAATTCAACTCTAAAAATTCGAGCAATGCTAAAACGATTAGAAACCTTTCCCGCAAATAAAGGTTTTTTTGAGCATTCCGTCCTGCATCGGCCAGAATCTGTCTGTGTATTAGATCTTCAAAGCCCTGTGAATCCGGTTTGTCCAAAAAAAACTGATTTCTGTATTTTTCAGTATAAGAGTTGTATATTTTGAGACATTCATCAGCATCAATTTCAATCCCTGCCTTTTCAACATATTCACGAATCTTTTTACTAAGGGAGTCATATTTTCTGTCGGGAAGCGGCAGAAAAACCAGGGAAATAAAATGCATGATGGCATCAATAAAACTCTGATTCATAGACTGGTTAAAGGTTTAATTCAATATCTCAATATTTAGCATATACATGAATCGACAACCGTTTAAAATTTTATTTTATAATAGTATTTATAAACAACTTTACTTTTAAACATTTTTCCGGGCTTTAAGTCTGGAAAACGTTTGATGATATCAATAATGTCATTCTCCAGTTCCAGACTTGTATTTTCGTCATCAATAGTTGGGATTACCAGAGCTAAACTAATGTCTGAAATCTGACCGGTTTTATCGACTGTGAATTCTGATATAACTTCAATTTCATCATTTTCAGAAGTTTTAATTTTTGAATATTTATTGGCAAGATATGATTTAGAACGATTCAGAAGATCTATATACTCATTGTTTTCTATAAAATATGGATAAGTGGATGAACTAAGAAAGAATTTCTCATCTGAATGAATATAATACATCCCGACAATATCTGTATTTCTGAAATTCATCATATAGGATGCAAATCCACAATCATAGTCCCATATAATCATATTATTCTTCATGTACTTATGGCGTATAAAACCAATCGTATCAATTTCATATTTCAAATACAAAACTTCCTCTAAAAATTTAAAGGTACTTTTATCGGCTGGCAAACCTTTTTTATCATAATAATTTGTGTCTACCTTGTTGCAACACGTCTTCACAAAAAGCTTTGCAGCAGTTGTGTCATAATACGAATAGGCAGACATTCTCAGGTCAGAACAGTAACCAATTGTATCCTCTAAAAGAATTTTGGTATGGGCCCGGTTGAAGTATACATCTTCATTTTGGTAAGTGCATAAAGCAAGTGTAAAAAGTGAATCTGCTCTGACAAAATTCCCGTTTTCAAATGATACAATACCACTTTTAAAATATTCAAATCCTTGCCTGTCAATAAACATTTGTCCGGCTAATGATCCATCATTTTCAAAGTGTACCTGAGAGATAGAATTGCAGATAAAAAACAAATTCATTAAAATGAATAATGAGTATTTCATTTTATATTGGGGTAAGAAATCTA
Source organism: uncultured Chitinophaga sp. (assembly GCA_964404825.1). Lineage (GTDB taxonomy): Bacteria > Bacteroidota > Bacteroidia > Bacteroidales > JACJXF01. Next base: position 6,881 of record CAYOLQ010000074.1, on the reverse strand, counting down.
TTATTTATTTCAAATTTAAAAATTTATTTGGCAGACGGTGGTTGCCGGGGCAATTTTGTTTAAAAAGACAGAATAATAGTTTAAACAAGCAGAGGCTAATTCTGAATGGTATTTATTCATTTGCAAGAAAGAATTTCTAATGCTTCCGTCTTTGAGGATAAAAAGTTGATATGCCGGCCTTTGTTACTTTCATAAATAAAATCCTTTAAACTTTTGCTTGTGTATTTGGAAAAATCACCAATAATAGCCAGGCGGATACGGTAGGTGGAAAACTTTTGAAGAATTTCTCCTGCAATTCCGGTTTTCAGGTCAAAAAAATCAGGAGTGATGTCTTTTTCGTAAATCATAATCTTGTCAAAACCCTGATAGTATAAGTTTCCTAATAAGTCTAATCCGTCTTCAATAGTGTTTATGATATTAACTTCCGAAATTACTTCGGCAACTTTTGTGTTGTTTAGTTTGTGGGTTTCAATTATCATATTGGCTGAAAGCTGGTATTAAACAATTTTATCACTTATATCGAATAGTTGACTTATTTTGCTTCTTACCTCAGATACAATAGTTTTATTAATAGTCCCAAGCTTACGTTTTATTAAACTTTTTGGAATAGTCACAACTTTATGCAATCTAATTACCGAATCAACAGTTAATCCTGCGGTTTTATTAATGTCTGATTGCTTATTTATAATGATATCACTCTCAATCAAATCCTCAGGAATTTTACTTGAAATAAATGCGATTATAACATGGCTATACTTGCCAATCTCATTTGTCAAACATAGAGCTGGTCTGACCTTTGATGCGGAAAAGTTATCAAAAGGAAATGGGACAAGGACAATTGAATTTTTAATCATTAAATGGCTCTCCATCTTTTATTGAGTAAATATCCTCTGCAGAGTCTTGTAAAAAGTCAAATGTTGGATTATTCGAAATGGAATTCAACCAAATTGCTTCCTCGTCATTCTCAGCATCATCATCAAGAAGTATCAAAACACGGACATTACTATCAGCTTTATTGAGTTTGTAATTTATTTTTAGGAGCCCCGACTTATCTGTTTTAGAATTTATTTCTATTGCTTTCATGATATATTCTTTATTTGCAAATATACAAAAACCATTGCCTAAGGCATACAATCATTGCAAAATGCATCCAGTTATATGCCTGAAAAAACTACTTTTAAAAATCAAATATGATAAATCTAATATAGTTTGACCCGAAGGCATTCGGATTTTCCTTAGACTTTCCTAATGAATCACTTTCTCTTTTTATTTAACCTCAAATCTATGCCTTTATTTCTGGCAACCGTTTGAAAATGTTCTTTAATTAGTTTGTTTTTTTCCTTAATCCCGCTGCTGTCAATGAGCTGATGCATTTCCTGGTGTGCCTGTTGTAAATTTTCTAAAGGCAGCAGGGCAGAACAAATACAAAAAAAACTCTTCGAACGACCATCGTCAAAATGGTTCAATAAATCATTCAGGATGTCCATTCGCTCTTTTTGCTTTTCAATAAAGTATTCTATCCCCTTGCCTTTTATTGAATCCAGATTTTCATATACCTTCTGATGTGTTACAAATGAATCATAGCCCTGTCGTTCAGAATCAAATCTGCTGCAGGGATAATCCTTACAGTTTGAACAGACTTCTAATCCATTTTTAATTGCGCAACAAGTTAAAAACCCGCATGAAGGATGCTTATCCTTAAAATCTAATCCTCCGCATCCCGGACATGCAGAATCTCCCTTTGTATGGAATCGTGGACATAATCCGCAATCTATTCCACAGCAGCCAATTGTAGGGTGTTTTTTTAACGTATCTGTCATGTTTCTATGATTTGTTGCGGGAATGCAATACTTTGCACGCCAATGAAACGGGCTATTAGCGATCAAAACACGTTTTCATTTTATTTGATATTCAACAAACAAAGTCGATGTTACCCGAACTGTCCCATTATTTATCGCTATTGATTGGTTTTTCATTTTAACTTCTGCCATGTTAAATACCTCTTCTTCCTTATAATCTTGCGCTTCAGGCAATGTAGCCGAGATTTCAACATTTCCGATTTTAAGGATTTCCTTTTTTGATTCCGGGAGTTTTTCTAAAAGCCTGTCAGCTAAAATTCCTGCTTTATCCAGTGCGTTTACATAGGCTTCATTCTTCAAACTGTCAAGTTTCGAATGAGAATAATTAAGTCCGCCAAGGTCAAGATTTCTGTTTTCCAGTAATTCAGTGTAGATTTCATCAAGTTTTTCTATTGTCCTAACTGTAACAATCAAAGTTGTGGAACTTCTATAACCCTCAAATATGTTTGAGTTATTACTCCAGATATAACTTTTATTCATCTCCACAGCTGTAGTAAGTATGTCCTCTTTACTGATTCCAAATGACTGCAACCTGGTATTCAATTCATTTGACTTGTCGACTAAACAATTTTTGGATTCTTTTATTGATTTATCCAAACAATTGAGGCTTATTTGAAAGCTTGCCATATCAGGAAGCGTCTCCACTTCTCCATCTGATTTAATCATAATTGTCTTAAATTGTCCATGGTCAACTGTCGGATTGTTCTGGCAGCTTACCAAAGCCAAAAAGCTAATAATTCCAATTATTTTTTTCATTTTTTATCGATTTTTAAATAATATACAACGGTTTGGCGATATGAAACGTTTTGTAGTGCGGGCTGCGTCATTATCCACCCAGGGTGAAGGTTGATGCGGGGCAACCCAAATAATTATGACCGCCAGTTAGTGGCTGGCGGAGCCGTCTGCTCGATTAGAAACTTGATACTTATTATTTGTTATTTCAATTAATCAAAATCAGTCCTTAACGCAGCGAATACTTAAGCCCCACGTCTTTAAGAAGCTGTAGGGATAGGCAACGGCGGAGTTGTAGTAGATGCTGCGGAAGTATGCACCTTCATCACCGATGGTGGTGGAACTCCAATATCCGCAGCCATTGCGCAAGCCGTAGAACTCGCCATCGAAGCCGTCACGGAAGCCCGAAGGCAATGCAGTAAAGCCACTTTCGTTGGTTGCATCTGTATTTGGTGCGATCCAATGGTGTTTGTCGGTTTCTTTCATTTTTCCACCTGCCACGATTTCTCCGCCTAATTGAGTAGTTAAAGTATTCCATTCAGCATCGGTGGGTACATGCCAACCTTCCGGTGATATATTATGGCCATCGGTTACGGCATACCAATTGTATAATCTGCCATAGGTTGCAACAGAAACTGCATTGGCAGTGCCGTCGTAATTGTAAGGACAACACCCATCGGTTGTTAAAACTCTCCATGCTACTTGATCGGTTACTTTGGGTATTGCAGTACCGTCTCGATATATGGTTGTCCGAAGGTTTTCTGCCATCCATGTTTGTGTGCCAATGATTATGGTTTTATAAACATTGCCGTCTTGGTCAATCATGGTGCCAAAGGTTTTTGTAGAGTTAAATACTGCAGTACTATTACCATTGGTTGCATTAGTTGATTTGTTTAACGATATTACTTTGGTTCTATTTGCAGTAGTATAGTCTTCATGCGTAGCTGTTAAGGTTACAGTAAAATTTGCTGCACTTATCGTTGATTTATTTACAAAAATGTGTGTCGGGTCAATTTCTGTAGAGGTTGCTGTGCCGTCACCAAAGTCCCACAAATACGTTGTTGCATTGGTAGAGGCATTTGAAAATTTTACAATTAGCGGACTGTCACCTTTTTCTTTGTCAGTTGTAAACGATGCCGTTACCTTTGTAGGGTCTGTAGTTTCCGTTTTTTTACAAGAATTAATCATCAAGCTAAGTAATAAAACGCCAATTATTCCTGAAAATATTCTTTTAATAGTCACAATTAATTTATTTATTGATTGATAATCAAATTTTAATTTTGCTATCGACGGATGGCGGTATGAAACGTTGGGGAATTCGGAGCTGTTTCCAGGCGAGTTGCACCGAACTTGATACGGAGCAGAATGATCATATAAACACTTACCCCCCAATGTTTTATACCGCTTGTTGGGTGTATGTGCCTTTCTTAGTATGCTTTTTACTTTTTCTTTTCTCTTTGTCAGCCCTAATATAATCACTAATCATTTTTTTCTCTTTCTCGGTTAACGGTCTTGGGTCAACAAAGAAATCAACTTCTAAAGGCTCTCTAATCAGTCCCATAATATCTAGGTTTTAAAATATTTATCGATCAACTTTAATGCAGCATCTGTATTAATAACCATCAAATGTCCGCCAACATTTTTTGCTCCAAGTGCCTTCTCATAATGTTCAATCAATTGAGTTTTTGAGGTAAATGAGACATATCCATCAAATCCACGATGAAATGATATACGACAAATAAATGCAACAATATTTCCAGGAACTCCTAAATAGACTTTTTTTCATCCAAGATTGAAAGGCGCACTTTCAATCAGATGCATATAAACATGGTCTTCTCGCTCTGTAATACTAACCAACCCTTGAATTATATCTGGATTCCCTGTAATTGTCAGTTTGTAAACGTCTCGATCAGGCTGTTTATACTCTTTTCGCCAGTTAAACAGCCATCCATTTTCTTTAGTGATTGATTTTAAATCGCTTTGATCAATCATTGAAACATCTGTCTGAAAACTGTCTCCAGTTATGACATTCTCAATCGAATTAGTTAATTTATCAATCTCTATATCAATATATTGAGGGTTATGTCTCATGTGTCAAATATACCAAAAATCAATGAGAATCTATCATGTTGGTAGGGTTTTTCTGGCAATACACCCAACGATCTTATAGCTCTACCCATCATCCCTATTCACCCACCCAGGTATATAAGGCCTGAAAAACTTTCCTTAAATATATCAAATTTAAAAAATATTCCGGCAAAAGGAAATAGCTGTTTTTTATTATTGAACTGCCCTTTACACCATTGATTCAAATCTTATATTCGATGGAATCATTAAAAGAGAAATAGAAAAATTGCCCGCTTTTTATGCTGATTTTTTATTTCTCAAGACATTAAAGGGTGGCTGGGTGGGGGATGGCCATCCCAATAGATCTTTATAACCACTAAGGTTATTGTATTAATGATTTGAAATCACTTCGTGAATGGCCGAATAATTAAAATAGTTAAAGTCAATAGTTCGTGATAATCTGGAAATGAGATTGAAAAATCGATACAAGGGTTATGAACGATTTTGGGGAGGTTTTTGCTCAGGCATACGTTTGACAATTGACCTGAGATTCTTTGTTTGTTAACGGTTGAGTGTATGTGCCGTAAGGGTTTGCGGAGTAGTTTCCTGTCCACTGACACGTAAGTTTGAGCGGGCTACAATGCTTGAATACTTGCTGAAACCCTTATGGCATATACACTTTGTTACCGCCTGGTGTTCTGTCTTCCAGTCATGTAAAAGATTATCGTCATTTATTAGTCTTTCTAATGTCATGAAACTTGAATTACAAACATTATTATTTGGATACTATCATAAAGAGCATGAGAAATTATCAAAGGCCAGATTCTTCTATATTTGTAGTAATATACACCCATTACTAACCCTTGAATTGAAACTGAAATAATTCCAAAAGTCCCTTGATATAAATGTAAGACGCCCCAAATAACTGCAACGAAAAAAATGACAAATATTTGCCAAAATTTATTCTTGGATAATTTCCATAAACAATTCATAAAAAAAACCCGTTGTACTTCTTCGAAAATAGCAACTCCAATCCATACAACAGGGCCAAGCCATATTGCCAATAATAAAGGATTATTAGCAAGGCTAATCATTAAGTCAATAACTTCTCTTGATGGTGGACTATTCTGAGGTAATAAATTTAGTATTGTTGCCCTCTCAATGAAAACAAGTAAAAAATAAATTGAGGTCAACCCTATTCCTATTAGAATATCCAAATACCATTTCCCTTTTCCAATGTTGAAATCACCAAGATTCTGTTTCAATAAATACTTGTTCAGTGCCCATACTAAAAGAATGCTTCCGCCTCCAATTAATAATGGATAAATTAACATGTCAGAGATAGTGAATTCTTCGGAACTTGTCAATCTATACCATATCATAGCGATATTTAATGGTAATATCCCGATGCAAATTGCTAATATATTTTTAAAGTTTTGTTTCATATTGTTTTCATTATATTTCTCAAAGGATTTATCATTATTTTAATTCGGTTGCTGTCTCTTACACTTGGCGGTAACGTTTTGGTGGTATGTTTTTGTTGCCGATTTAGAAGCACTTTTCTGTCAAGTTACACAAAAGTTTATTAAATGCAGAAACGCTGAAATCCGCACTGTCAAGGCAATAAAATATACCGCCTGTTATGTGGCGTTAATCTTAGCTTATCTGACTTTTTCAACGATCAAAATGTAGTTAACTCTAGCTCCATACATGAGAAAGTAATGTGTAACATTCGGAATTACCGAAATAACTTCCCCATCAAGCTTATTTAAAAACTGTTCTAATTTTTCTTGCATATTGTCACTTTGGACTTCTAAGCGATGTACTCTATATTTCATAAAAATATTTTTATAATTGAATTTTATTGTTGTTTTTTTTCTTTTTTATTCCAGTAAATCCATTGTTGAACATTTACCGCGGCAACGATAAGACCGACAACCGTTGCTCCATGTTTTCCAGTTATAATCCCACTTATCATGAGAACAAGTCCAACAACTAAAATTAGTCCATGAATTAATTGACGTGTGTTAATTTTTTTCATAGCTGTCAGTTATTAGTTAAAAATTTGTGTATAGTCTTGCTTTTATAATGCCACATAACAATTGTGTAAACGCAATCTTGCGTATATATCCGCAATTATATGAAAATTGTTCCATCGTAACGCAGGGTTGGTTTACATTCACAAATGTACAATATTCCGGAAACTCATACGCTTTTGATGCC
>CAYOLQ010000073.1:11644-17952 GCA_964404825.1 uncultured Chitinophaga sp. | reverse complement strand
CAAATTATTCCGGTGTTGCATGGTCAGGCCCGAACCTCGTTTCAACTGAGGTTGGTGTTTGCTGGGCAGTTGTCGATAATCCTTATCCGGATAAGAAAATTGATAAAATAGCTTTTAATGCACCCCTGGAAGGTGGTATTTATGCCCTTCTGGCCCTTACACTTGCAGATAAACCGCATTATGTAAAACCGGCTGGTGAATCCTTTGGCGGACCCGACAATTGGGCAGCAGGAAATGGAATGGCAGCTCTTATTGAAGGACTTGCCGGAGTAAAAAACATCACTCAGACTTATGAGAATGTAAAACTTTCTCCACGCTGGACTTCGGCAGGAGTTGATTCTGTGAGCATCACAGCTAATCTGGCAGCATCAGGTGCTTACGTCTCCTATAACTACCTGAATAATCCGAAATCTGGTGAAATAAGTTTAGAGGTAACAGGAAGCGGCAACAACCTGATTGCTCATGTTTTACTACCAGCTAAAGCAACGGTAATAAACTCGGTTTTTGTAAACAACAAAGCGATTGAATTCAATATGTCAACTGTAGAGGGATCAAAATATGCAGATTTTAATATTGCATTAAACGGAATTCAGAACATCCGGATAAAGTATAATTAAGACCTTTTCGATTAGTCTAACTTCCCTCCCCCTCAGTGGGTGGGGCTTCCGGACCTTTATAATCGGGCAGTCAGATTCTATATTATGTGTTTAAATGGCGTTCATAAATATTGTGGGAAATGAGTTATTGGTTAAATCGTAAAAGACATTTTTTAGGTAAGCCCCTCCAACCTGGGGGAGAGCCAGTCCCGCCTTGCGGGAGGTTGGGGTGGGGCAAAAAATTCTATTTCAAATGAATACAATAAACATAATGAACTATAAGTTATTCCTATTAAGTTTCCTTTTACTTACATCCTATTCATCCGCATTTTCAAAGGAATACTTTGTTGCATTATCCGGAAGCGATGAAAATCCGGGAACAACTGCTTTACCATTCAGCAGTATATTTATGGCGTCTGAGAAAGCTATGCCCGGCGATACGGTTACAATTCTCGGCGGGGAGTATTTTTTGAAAAAACAATTCAGACCATACAGGTCAGGTACAGACGCAAACTGGATTGTGTACCGGGCAGCGAAAAATCAAACGGTTATATTTGATGGAAGTTTGATAACAAAGGGAGTTCAAAGGAATGATTCCGTTAGTTTTACCAGACTTACCCAGGGTATTTTTCAGATTGAAAAGGTCAGCTATCTGAGATTTGAGAATATCGAAGTCAGGAATTCAAATGCAGCAGGAATAATTGTCAGAGGTCCGGAATGTAAAAAAATTGAACTCCTTGGTTGCCGTTCAAAACAGTCACATAATTCCGGAATAGGCTTGTGGTATTGCGATTCCGTAAAGGTTTTGAATTGTGAAATTACCGCAGCCAACGATAACAGCGACCGCTATTACCTGCCCGGACAGAGAAAACGTGGTGAAGCCCCGCATGAAGCACTCTCAATCTGCGGCGCCAGATTTTTTGAGGTCGCTTATAATCACATCCACGATTGCTATAAAGAAGGAATCGATTGCAAAGAAGTCAGCAGGCATGGCGTTATTCACAACAACCTTGTGCACGATTTGCCCCGTCAGGCCTACTATGCCGATGCCTGGTTCGGATTACTCGAAGATGTTGAGTTTCATTCGAACACCGCGTACAACTGCATGTGGGGATTTGCAATCAGTGTAGAGGGAAAAGATTCTGAACTCCGGAATATCAGAATTCATCATAATCTGGTATACAATATGAAGGGCTCCGGAATTCTTTTTGGTTTATGGGGAGAAAACAGGTTACGTTCCGATATCCATATATACAATAACACTTTTTATCATTGCGGATCCCCGCAGATATTTAGCGGAGGCGTAGGAACCATCAATATTTTGTCACAGAATTTCCGGGATGTATTTATCTATCGTAACATCTGTGATAAGGGATGGGACTATGAAATGGGTTTTACCTTCAAACCTGAGGAAGTAAAAAAGGAGCTTAAGAAACGAAATTTTATTGCAGCCGAAAACCTGTTCGAAGGACCCAAAAACCGCCCCAGCCGCAAAGGACAGTTTGATGCAGTGGTTTATGAATACCTCCCTCCTGATAATCAGATTGGCTCTCCCTTGTACAGGGATGAACTAAACTTTGATTTTGTACCCGAACAGATTCCTGCAGTAAAACCAACAGAAAACAAATGGAAGTATGAACCTTCACCCTGGTTTGGTGCCCTAAAACCTTTAGAGTAGATATAGAAAATCCATTGCGCGGAAGATATTTTTAAGTCAAATAAAAAATATAAAATAGTATAAATCAATATTTTGCGTCCCTCGCGACCTTTGCGACTTTGCGCGAAACAATAACAAGCAACCAGGGAAATCATGAGAAAATCAATAACACTGCTCACCGCATTCATACTGCTAACCGCCGGTTTATTGAAAGCATCAGACTACAACATCCTCGATTTCGGCGCCGTACCGGGTCAGCTATCAACTGTATCTGTCCAAAAAGCAGTCGATGCATGCACCTCTGCAGGTGGCGGCCGCGTAATTGTTCCTGCCGGAAAATTTATTACCGGATCAGTTATTCTGAAATCGAATGTTAATCTTTATCTGGAGCCGGGTGCCGAACTTTATGGTAGCGAAAATCTTGCTGATTATAAAACCACAAATCAGACAAAAGGCATGATTTTCTGCGAAGATGCTTTCAACGTTTCCATTTCAGGATATGGTACAATCAATGCAGGTGGAATAAGGTTTTATGAAACTGATCAAAACCATGTCTATGAGGAATTCAATAAGAGTAAAACCCGGCAGAAAGAAAATTATATGCCCGATGGAGTTTTCTTTACGGATGGACCTCTGAAACGAAAACCAAAGCCTGGAATGACGATAGTATTTTTTCATTGCACAAAGGTTTCATTAACCGGAATTACAATACTTGATACCCCTTCATGGGCAACACGTTTCGGATACTGCGAAGACGTGCTCATCGACGGAATTACCATACTGAACAATATTCTTATACCCAACAGCGACGGGATTCATCTTACGGCCTCACGAAACATACGGATATCAGACTGTAATATTTTTGCCGGCGATGATTGCATTGTTATGACCGGATTCCCAAAAGATGAAGAGAATCCTGAGATTAATTCGCTGGAACAGGATAGTCACACTTTTGGAAACAAATCCATCTTTGCTGAAAATCTGACAGTTACTAATTGCATCCTGAAATCCAGTTCCTCGGGAATACGCGTAGGATACGGTCAGCACCCCATTCGCAGATGTGTTTTTTCAAATATTATTATTTACGATTCGCACAGAGGCATCGGAATCTTTGCACATGATGCTTCTGATATTACAGACCTTATTTTCTCTGATATAATGATTGAAACAAAATTACTTAATGGCCAGTGGTGGGGCCACGGAGAGCCAATTCATCTTTCGTCTGTATCCCGGTTTGAAGGGCGAAAAACAGGTCAGATCAAAAATGTACAGTTCAATAATATCAATGCAACAGGTGAACAAGGTATTCTGATATATGCACAGAAGGAAAGTCCGATGGAAAATATCCGTTTTAACAACGTTCAACTCCGCATGAGAAAAGGAAAAGAGACCATGAACTACGGAGGAAATTTCGACCTTCGGCCCGCCACACCAATTGATTTGCAGATTTTTGAGCACGATATTCCCGGCCTGTATGCTCAGTACGTTAATGGCCTCGAAATCAGGAATTTTACCTTAACATGGGATTCGGATCTTCCTGATTTTTTTACTCATGGAATCGAATGTCTGCATGTTAACGGCCTGATTCTGGAAAGCTTTAACGCAACCGGAAATCCAAATTCTCCCGGAGCAAAACCTAAGAAGTTGGTTTATTAATCAATTAACAATAAATAATATTGTTTCACTTTGAGTATGATCTTTTTATATAGTTAAGCACTTTGCAAGGGTCAGATTGAAACAAAGAGGTTTAAATAAACTAAAGTCCCAAGCGCGGGGGCCCGAAAAAATGGCCGCTGGCCTGAGGGCCTCGTGGGTAAAGGCCGGGATGATTTTTTCTTGATTTTTTTGTTTACTTTTTTTATCAAGAAAAAAAGTAAATGCCCGTCCGGCATTAGGACAATAAAAATAAGAATATGCTGTATTAAACGATAACCTCATAATTTGCAAGTTTCACATTAATATAATAATCTAAACAAATATGTTTGTTAAATAGTATAAAATTTCTCAAAATGAAAAATATACCAATCGCAATGATTATCTTTTTTCTGGCTTGTACTTTTAACCCAGAAATATCTGCCCAACAAAACCATCCCGCGATAAATCCTTACCTTCTTCGTAATTACTGGTCGGCCAAATGGATCACACATCCCAAAGCAAATAAAAAGGAATATGGCGTTTACCATTTCCGAAAGACCATAAATCTGCAGACCAAACCCGAAAAATTTGTGATACACGTTTCAGCCGATAACCGTTACAGGCTTTTCATAAATGGATCACCGGTTTGTTTCGGTCCGGCCCGGGGTGATTTAAACCATTGGATATACGAAACGGTTGATATTGCTGACTACCTGGTAGCTGGGCAAAACATTCTGGCTGCAGTTGTCTGGAACTTTGGTGATCAGATTCCAATTGCGCAGTTTTCAAAAGCCACTGCTTTCATTTTGCAGGGAGATACCGAATCAGAAAAATCAGTAAACACAAATAATTCCTGGAAAGTAATTAAAAATGAAGCCTATTCGGCAATTCCGCCTGATCATGCAAAACTGAATTCCTATATTGTTGTTGGTCCCGGAGATAAAGTAAACGGTGAAGTGTATCCCTGGAATTGGGAAAGTAAATCCTTCAACGACTCCAAATGGCTGATTCCGGGGGAATTGGGTAACGGTCGCGCAAAAGGTCTTGGTACAGGTGCTGAATGGGATTTGGTGCCCCGCGATATTCCCATGATGGAAGAAACGATTCAGAGATTCAGTGCCATCAGGAAGCAGGAGGGAAGCAAAGCCACAGATTCCTTTTTAAAAGGAACGGAATCTCTTGTCATTCCAGCAAATTCGAAGGTTGTTCTGCTTTTGGATCAGGGAGTTGAGACAGTTGCTTACCCCGAAATCACAGTATCGAAGGGCAAAGGTTCACGCATTGAAATGGTTTATGCAGAGGGTCTTTTCGATAGCCAGGGAAACAAGGGAAACAGAAATGAAGTAGTAGGCAAACAGATTAAAGGCTTGTCTGATTTATTTATAGTAGGATCCCAACCGGTTGAAACATTCCGCCCCCTCTGGTTCAGAACGTTCCGGTATGTTGAATTACGCATTACAACAGCAAGCAGTCCGGTAACAATTTCTAACCTTCAATCCGTTTTTACTGCCTATCCTTTCAAAGAAACTGCAAGTTTCAGATGCAGTGACCCCGAACTCAGCAAAATATGGGAAGTAGGATGGAGAACATTACGCCTTTGCAGTAACGAGACCCATTACGATTGCCCGTATTACGAGCAGTTGCAATATGTTGGAGATACCCGCATTCAATGCCTTATTTCTGCTTATGTTTCAGGGGATGATCGTCTCACCCGGCAGGCAATTCTTGCATTCGAACGATCCAGGTTTTATGAAGGCCTTACCCACAGCAGGTACCCGAGCAATGATATGCAGATTATTCCTCCTTTTTCCCTTTATTGGACCAATATGATCCACGATTACTGGCTTTTGAAGAACGATACAGCTTTTATCAAGCCATTACTGTTTGGCATTGAAGGAGTTCTTAACTGGTATGAAGAGCACATTGATCCAAAGACTGGAATGCTGGGCCATACGCCCTACTGGAATTTCGTTGACTGGCCAAAGGAATGGCCATGGGATACGAAAGTAAACAGCGGGGGAGTTCCGAAGGGTGGGGCAGAAGGAGGTTCATCAATTCTCACATTCCAATTTGCCTACGCACTGAATGAAGCAGCAGAATTGTTTGATTATTTTGGAGAAAAGGATAAAGCAAATCACTATAGAAAGCTGGCCGGAAAAATATCTGAAGCCACGGTTTCACTCTGCTGGGATTCATCCCGCTTGTTGTTTGCTGATACTCCTGAAAAGAATGAATACAGTCAGCATGCAAATATTATGGCAGTTATGTCCGGTGCAAATCTCCCGGTCGATCCGAAAGACCTGATGGATAGGGTTTCAAAGAATAATTCCATTATTCAGGCTACTATTTATTACCGGTTTTATTTGTTACGGGCAATGAAAAAGACAGGTCTGGCTGATCAGTATGTAAGTATGCTCGGT
>CAYOLQ010000073.1:0-11634 GCA_964404825.1 uncultured Chitinophaga sp. | reverse complement strand
TATGTTGTCTGCCGGTCTTACCACTTTTGCCGAAAAACCTGAACCATCCCGTTCTGACTGCCATGCATGGAGTTCGAGTCCGAATTACGAGTTCCTTGCAACTGTATGCGGCATCGAACCTGCGGCACCCGGATTCGAAACGGTTGTCATTGAGCCGCATCTGGGAACTCTTGAGTGGGTTGAAGGCAAAATGCCCCATCCCAAAGGAACTATCAGTGTAAAGTTTTCCAAAACAAAAAAAGGAGGGTTGGAAGGTGAAATAACCCTGCCAGCGGGCTTGTCAGGTACATTTATTTTCAAAAACAAGACTGTTCAATTACAGGAAGGAGTTACTAAAATATCTACTGATAAGTTATAAACTTAATGCTCCAAATTTCATTACTCCAAAATAAATAATTTGGATTTGTTAACTTTTGAGATAACTTTGCAAAATAGCAAGACAAATAATATTTCACGGAGGATACTTCCTGGATTTTTATAAAGATCTTGATATTAAGTTGAAGGGAAAAATTCAATACATTTTTGAATTAATAAAACAGGTAGACAGGGTTCCTGAAAAATTCTTGGCCCCAATAACTGGATAAGACGGTCTTTTCGAAATACGAATTGAATACAATTCTAATATTTACAGGATTTTCTGCTGCTTTGATGAAGGGAAATTAATAGTTTTATTTAATGGATTTCAAAAGAAGACCCAGAAAACCCCAAAGCTTGAAATCGAAAGAGCAATGCGTTTAAAAAGTGAGTATTTTCAATCTAAAAAACAAAAAGATGAATAAATATAAAGGAATTATAACCTTCGATGAATTGATCGAAGTTGAACATGGAAAAATTGGAACTGAAAGTCGGAGTAATTATGAGGAAAAGGCTCAGATGTTCATTGTTAGCGAAATGCTAAAAGAAGCTAGAAAAGAAGCTAAGATGACGCAACAAGAACTAGCAGAGAAAACAGGAACAAAGAAAAGTTATATTTCACGTATCGAGAATGCAAAAGGTAACATTCAACTTTCTACATTAATTCGGATTTTTGAAAAAGGTCTGAATCGAAAAATCGGATTGACATTCCTGTAAAATTATTGCAACCACCTCCTCTGATTGGCCTACTCGGCCCCCGAAATCCTCACCGAACTCCGGCTGATAAGTTTGAAAGGAATGGTCTCATCCAGATAATTGGTTTCTCTTGAATTGGTGATAATTGAACCTGTAACATTTTGTGAAACAATGCTCTCCCTGATGAGTCCGGTTTTTACATGAATCTTCTTTTCAGCTATTTCACTTCCCGATAATTTGTAAAGGGGATCGGCGGAGCCGGAGTTGTTTGTATTCATTTTTACGGTCTGGTTGCTAATCCTTCCCTCTGAAACCATTGTTGCAACACCATTGCTGAGTTCCTTTAGCCTGATTTGAGAATTCAGTTCCATGGGAATACCGCTTTTCATGAAGTTCACATTAAAAAACCATTGATCTTTAGCTTTTATGGGGAAATCGGGATAAAAAAATCTGTTATTCCGGTAGTTATCCTGTACGGATTCTGCACCGATACTCTGAATCAGGTTTCTGGAGAATTCCGCTTTCTGATCTTCAGGCAGGGTGCAGGTACCAACTGTTTTTTCAATCATTTCGTCCAGTCCACGGATATCAGAAACCTCACCCCGGGAGGAAAGAACTATGATAAACTCCTGTCCCTTTAGCATCCTGAGGACCCCTGATAACGAATCCCCCGAAAATATGGACTCAGTGCTGACCTCCATATTAATAAGAATGCTGGTTACCCGTAAATTCATCTTCTGATAACTGGCTGAAAGTATGAAATTTGTGTCCGCATCAGCTTCCATAACTTTCATCAGCATAAGTGTGTTGATATCCATCTGGGTATTGTAACGGATCCCCATAAACTCCTGTTCAATTACCAGATTTACAGTTGTTTCCGTATTAAAAGATAAACCCGGTTGCAAGCTAACCCGGTTAATCGTAACCTGAGCAATTCCCGTGGAGATAGAAAAAAGTAAAAGTAAAATCAGTTGTGCGGCAAATTTCATCTGTGAAAATTATGCTTTAAAGATACTCTAAGAATACAGCAATCAAAAAAAATGCCATAAAATCCTGATTATCTCTAAACCTTCATAGCCCGATAGTGTTCAGATGAATCGCATCACCACTTTAACTAAAAATCTATATCTTTAACCCATAATAAATTTTTATGCAGGAGCGACATATCAGAAGGGATAAATACTTTGAGGAACAGTCCGTTACCACGGAAAAATATGTTATGCCTTATATTAATCAGGTGCTTCAAATTAAGCCTGGTCTGAAAGTTCTTGAGATAGGCTGTGGTGAGGGAGGTAATCTAAGACCCTTCCTGGATGCGGGCTGCGAAGTAACTGGTGTTGATATCCTTGAGGGTAAAATCAGGAATGCCCGTTTGTTTTTCGAAAACCATCCCCTGAAACAAAATCTGAATCTTGTTATTAAGGATATTTATGATGCCGGTGATGAATTTACCGGGTATTTTGATATCATTTTTATGCGTGACGTTTTGGAACATATACACAATCAGGAAAAGTTTATGGCCCATGCCAAAAAATTTCTGAAACCTGAAGGTGTTTTTTTCCTTGCTTTTCCTCCCTGGCAATATCCTTTCGGGGGACACCAGCAGATGTGCCACAGCCGTTTTCTTAGCCGTCTGCCATATTTTCATCTCCTTCCCGGACCAATGTATCCGGGGCTTATGAAATTATTCGGTGAGAATGACGGGCTAATCAGAGACCTTCTGGAAATTCGTCAGACCCGCATCACAATTGAACAATTTCACAGGATACTTAAAAGGGAAAATTACCGGCTCCGGAAGCATAGCTTCTACTTTATCAATCCTAACTATGAAGTGAAATTCAATCTGAAGCCGCGACTTCAATCAAGACTTCTGACAGGAATACCCTGGTTACGGAATTACTTTGTTACTACCTGTTATTACGTTTTGTCGAAGTGATTAAGCATTCCCGAAAAAGGATTTACAGGTCATTTCCGTAGTTCAATGCTTTCATCACTTCATTCTTATAACTTCTGCCAATCGGGAGTTCTTTGTTAAATACCTCCACAGTGGATGAAGTAAATGATTGAATCTGGGGAATTGCAACAATAAATGATTTGTGTATCCTTATAAACCGGTCGGAGGGGAGCTTGCCTTCAATTTTAGTCAGACTGCATTTGGTGACAATTCTTTTTCCGGCAGCGTGTATTCCAATGTATTCATTTAATCCTTCAATGAAATTTATTTCACGAAGATAAATCCGCAATACTTTTTTGTTTTCCCTCACATCAACATAAGAATTGTCGTTTTTAACATCACCGGTATTCGCGTTAACAACACTGAGGTCCTCGGGTTTAAAGTGGTAATATTTGTTAACAGCCTTTAAAAAACGCTCGAAAGAAATCGGTTTCAATAAAAAGTCAACTACATCAAGTTCATATCCTTCAAGGGCATATTGACGGTATGCTGTTGTTATTATGACTTTTGGGGTGCTTTTTAATGATCGGAGAAAATCAATACCTGTTATCTGAGGCATTTGAATATCCATAAATACAAGGTCAACATGTTTTTCCCTCATTACATTAAATGCCTCCATGGCATTGCTGCATTTCGCCACAACTTCAAGACTCTCGACCTTTGCAATATGCGATTCAATTAATTGAATGGCAAGAGGTTCATCATCAACTATAAGACATCTTGTTTTCATTTCCTAATTTTAAATTTGCAGATTATTAATTCTGAGTTCCACCCTGAAAACGCCATTTTCCTTTTTAATAAGCAGCTCATGATTATCCGGATAAAGAAATGCAAGTCTTTTTTTTACATTTTCGAGTCCTAATCCGGTATGTGCGGTTTTCGAAATTTCATCTGAAAAGGGAATTGAGTTTTCTGCCTCAAAAATCAGAGTTCGTCCTTCCGTGGATAAGCTGATATTAATATAAGAACTTCCGGTAGCTTTGCTGCTGCCATGCTTAAAACAGTTTTCAACAAATGTAAAAAGAATCATCGGAGCAATCAATAATTCATCGTTTCTTACTTCGTTTACAAACGTCAATTTCAGTCGTTTATCATACCGTAATTTTTCCAGCTCAAGGTAATTATCAATCAGATTCATTTCCTTTTTTATACTAATTTCTGCCTGTCCGCATTCATAGAGAATGTATTTCATCAGACCATTTATCTTTTGCAGGCTTATGGATGTTTTTGGAGATCCCGATAAAGAAAGACTATACAGATTGTTAAGGGTATTAAAGAGAAAGTGAGGGTGCAACTGTGTTGCCAGAAGCGAAATCTCAGCCTCTGTATTTTTGTTTTCCAGTTCGTTTTTATTTTTTGTTTCGAAAAGATAATCCCTGATAAGCTTGGCCGAAGCAAACATAAGAAAAGGTACGTTAACCCATATTATTGTACTGGCAATTGAAGAGAAACGAATAAGCCCTGTTTCCCGGAAATTCTCAGGTTCCACAAAACGGTAATAAATATGGTTGATCGAAAGTTTGTATAAAACAGCGAAAATAAAAGTTGCGGAAACGAAATAGACGATGAGCCAGAAAAATCTCCCGCTTTCAAATGCCTTCGGAATTGCATAATACATGCTGATATAGCTATAGGCCATCATCAGAGGCATTCCCGTGAGCAAATAGAGCAATACACTAAAAAGTCTGCCATACTGTGGTCCCATAACATAAACGGTAAGGGACAGCAGACAAGCCAGCCAGAAAATTAAATGCCGTATCCATCTTTTTCCAAACATATATCAGATATAAGTCAGGGTTAACTGAACCATTGTTTTGTTATCCGAATTCCTGAATGAAAGTTCGCTCTTATTTTTATACAGTATATTCAATCGTTTAGTGAGATTTATAATTCCGGTATCATTTTCAAAATCAGATTCCCCGATATGGAAGTTTTCGCTTTCCATCCTGAAATTAAAAATATTGTGAAATATTTCAACGAAAATATTCAGTTTGGATTCAGCTTCATTATCATCGCGGGAGTTTTTAAAAAAGAACTCAACGATTGTGAAAATTAACAAGGGTGCAATAGTAACCTCAATGGTGGGCCCGATAACCGAATAATTGATTTCGGTTTTTTTGCTGAAATTAAGCTCCTGCAGATCAATAAAGCTTCTTATTTGCTCAATTTCCTTATTAACTCTGATTCTGGGAAAATTACATTCATAGAGAATGAAGTTTAGTATTTCCGAAATTTTTTCAATTCCGGGAGCTGCCTTTACAGGATCTTTTCTGGCTATAGCTTCAAGATTAGAAAGGGTAACCAGCAGAAAATGGGGATGTACCTGCGCTTTTAAATACTTCAGTTCATTCCGGAGTTGTTTTCTTTCTTCTTCGGTTTTCAGAACTTTCATGTTATACCATTCCCTAGCGTATTTAACTGATATGAAAAATATTGTTGGAATAAGTATAAAAAATGCCCCTCTTGATATCGAAAAAAAATTGAATGTAAATACACTGATGAGTTCCGGTTTTATAAGAGGTAAAAGTATTACCTGTGTTTTATAGTGCTCCAGGATTCCTGAAATCAGAAGCAGGAGCATGAAAAGTATGGTAAATATCACGAACTTCTTCTTCAGTAATAATTTAGGAATAAGCCAGTAAACGGTAAGGTAAGTAATAAAAAAAATAATCGGCAAACTCAGAGTGTAGTCTGCCAGGAATTCGATAAACCTTCCGCGTGGTTGTCCAACGCTGAACAGGGCTGTATTGGCAAAAATAAATAAGGTCCATACAATGGTATGCCTCTCAAACCGGTTTTGAGGTTTACAAATCGATAGCACTTTTCTCAATTCCATCAATAAGGAATATTTATTGTGAGATTTTCTGTGAAAATTAGGAAATTTAAGCGATAATAGGATTTATTTCTGTGAAATGCCTATAAATGAGTGAATATGGCGGTTCTGTATCTGTAAATGGATTGGCGGAATTTTTCGTGTTATATTGCAATTGCCATCCCCGGATACCCAAAACTAGAAAATTTTACATTCTCACAAATCCCGGAATTTTAATAAAATAGTCTGTGAATAACGTTTCAGAGGCCATGAAGGTGCTTTTCACTTTCATCCGGGTTTAGTACTTACCGTAAGTCTGCAAATGCTGAATATTTATAATCATTCCATTTTACGTTCATAATTTAGCTTTGAAACTGTAAATCAAATTATGGAATTATTCTGGAACATTTTGTGATGATCGAATCAAAGATTTTAGGTTTATAAATAGTTAGCAATCTGGTAATCACAGAATGAAAAAAGGCAAGCCGTGATGGTTTGCCTTTTTGCGTTTATCAGTTTGTTATGTAAGGATTCTACATGGGAAGAGTAGCAATACAGTGACACAGTCGCGTAGGGACGAAATATTGGTGCATTTTTGCCCCCCCCCAGCCCCCCCCCCCTTATAAAGTCAATTGACATTCCACGTAGGACACCAAAACCTTTAAATACTACCATAAGTGAACGCCACAATTCTGTCTGTCAACTAATACCAACTAAACAACAACGGTTTATGCACCACAATATCCGTTGTGTTCTCCGCTTTGCTCCCCCCAGATTGAAAAAATGTTAAATAATGTTTTATAGAGGATATTTTTACTTAAAGCGTTTAAGGGCATTTATCCGTCATTTAGATTCATTTTTAAGCTGTTCACTGAAAAAGATAATGCTGATAATCCTGTCAAACCTAAATTTACTCAAAGTCTGAAATTCCATTTAAATAATGAAAGTGTAACAATTTAAAATCAAATCTATGAGAAAGCGAGAATTTTTACTCTACATCATGTTATTATGCAGCATGCAATTTCTGCAGGCTCAATCGCGCATAATTACAGGAACAGTTACAGCTGCCGAAGACGGAATAAAACTCCCGGGAGTTAATGTGGCTGTTAAAGGTACCACCATTGGAGCTATTACTCAGATGGAAGGTGTCTACCGAATCGAGGTGCCTCAAAATGCATCCTCACTGGTATTTAGCTTTGTTGGCATGAAGCAACAGGAGATACCGGTTGGAGACAAAACCATTATTGATGTTATCCTTGAAACCGACGCAGTTGGTATCGAGGAGGTAATGGTTGTTGCTTACAGTACGGTTAAAAGAGGCGACTTTACCGGATCAGCGCAGATAGTTGACGGAGATAAGCTTCTGGTACCCGGTGCTGAATCTCTTGAAAAGTCATTAAGTGGCAAAGTATCCGGCGTTCGTGTCTCCAGTTCAACAGGCGACCCGGGTTCATCAGGCGAAATCCAGATCCGCGGTATTGGCTCAATTAACGGGTCTACCACACCTTTGTACGTTATTGATGGGATACCGGTTGAATCAGGAAATTTCGGGCATTATCAGAAATCATCGAATATTATGTCAACGCTTAATTCCGAAGATATTCTGAGCCTTACAGTTCTTAAAGATGCTGCTGCTGCATCATTATATGGATCCCGTGCAGCAAACGGAGTTGTTATTATCACTACCAAAAAAGGACTGTCGGGAAAGACTAAGTTCGAATTCAAGGCAAACACTGGCTGGGCTTCTATGGCAACAAATTCTTATGAAGTAATGTCGGGTCCCGAATACCATAAGTATGAGCAAAAAGCCCTCGAAAACTGGGCGAAAAGCCTGTACGGACTGCTCCCGGGTCAGGATTACTATGGCAATGCTGATACTCTAGCATATTATCAGGGGGATATCGATTACTATAAATCTGCCTATAGTTCAACCATCGATTCTACCGTTAATACAAACTGGAGGGATGTGGTTTACCGTCAGGCAAAACAAAGCGATTACCAGCTCTCAGCAGCAGGAGGAACTGATAAAACCCAGTTTTATCTGGGAGGAGGTTATTCCGATTATGAAGGTATTATCAACGGGAGTTCTTTTAAAAGATTTACCGGAAGGATGAACCTGAATCATAATGCAAATAACTGGCTTAAATTTTCTCTGAACCAGATGCTTTCCTATACCAATCAAAAAGGATATCGCGACCAGACCGATCAGGCTCAGGGAATTGGTACAACATCACCGTTGGGAACATTGCTGCAGGCAAATCCTACCGCTCCAAAATATGACGAAAACGGAAACCGCTACCCAGAATCAATGTTTGGTTATATCGGACATCCCGAAGATTTCCTCGATGGAAAATCGCAGTTTGTTGACACCAAAACCTACAGAAGTCTTACAAATGGTAGCGTTCAGGTAAATTTTACTCCGGAACTTTCATTTAAATCTTCACTGGGACTTGACTGGATTCAGGCACAGAATCAGGAATTCTGGAGCCCCGATTCATACGATGGTGAGGCGTTAGGTGGTTTAGGAGAGAGGGATTTGTACACAATTGCAAATATCACATCCTCAAACCTCCTGACCTATAACAAAACTTTTAATGAGGTGCATAATTTCAGTGCAATATTTGGATTCGAGTCAAACTCAATTCAGCAGGCTTATCTTCAGGCTACAGCAACCAATTATTCAAATTCCAAATTGCCGGAACTTGCCAGCGGTCAGGCCAATAGCGTTACTTCCGAAATCAGCACCAGCACGCTTTTATCGTATTTCGGAAACCTGAATTATGACTATAACGATAAGTATTACCTGACAGGTAGTATCCGTACTGATGGATCTTCACGACTCGGTATCGAAAACCGTTGGGCAAATTTCTGGTCTGCTTCTGCTGCCTGGAGATTTGGTAAGGAATCTTTTCTTGAGAATTCGGGTGTAATCTCTGACGGTAAACTCCGGTTTTCTTATGGAACCAACGGAAACCTGCCCCCGTTCTATTATACCCATTTAGCTTTATATTCGTTTAGCGGTGGATATGGCGATAACAGCGCAATCTTTGTCGACAGCCCCGGAAACGCGAAACTGGGCTGGGAAAAAAGTAATAATATGAACGTGGGTCTTGATTTGACATTCTTTAAACGCTTCGGGTTGGTTGTTGAATACTATAATAAACTAACCGATGATCTGCTTCTGAATGTTCCGATAAGCTACCTAACCGGTTTCGGTGAAACATGGCAGAATTCCGGAAGTATCAAAAACAATGGAGTTGAAGTTGAATTCCATTCCGTTAACATAACTTCCCCTGCAGGTTTTAAATGGAGAACCGATTTTACACTTACAACTCAGAAATCAACTGTTGAAAGTCTTCCCGATGGCGAAGATATCATTGCTGGCGATGGTAACCTTTATAAATACAGTGAAGGAGAGGATCTGTATTCTTTTTATCTGCCTACATGGGTAGGAGTGGATCCTCAGACAGGTTATGGTTACTTCCTCAGGGATCCATCTTTACCGGATTCACCGGCAAACAGGGTAAGAAGATATTCCGATGCACAGAGATCTATTGTTGCAAAAGCATATCCCGACCTTATTGGCGGTTTGAATAACAGTGTTAGTTTCAAAGGTCTAGAACTTGATTTTCTTTTCACATATCAGTTTGGTGGAAATCTGTTCGACTATCCGGGGTATTTCATGCACTCCGATGGTTTCAGAGCCGGTATTTTTAACTCAGCAAAAGATGTTGAAGGAAATTACTGGACAAAACCCGGCGACATTGTTGACAATCCAATGCCTAATTATGACGATTCAAATCGTCCCGACCGCTGGTCGACCCGTTTTATTAAATCTACAGATTTTGTCAGACTTAAGGAAATAACACTCGGATATGATCTTCCTTCTGTTCTTGTTGACAGGATGCATGTTGAAAACATAAAAGTCTATGCAAAAGGAACCAATGTCTGGATGTGGTCGAAAACCAAAGACATCGATCCCGAAGTGACACTGAACGGATACCGTACCGTGGACACTCCTCTTTCCAGAGTATGGACCCTTGGTGTAAACCTCAGTTTCTGAGAAATGTGAAATCTTAAATTTAAAATACCATGAAACAAAAAATCATATATCCGCTTGTTTTTCTTCTGGCTCTTCTGGTGAGTTCATGCGAAGGCTTTCTTGATCAGAATCCATCTACCTCACTGCCGTCAGATGATGCTGTTCAGACGATAACCGACCTTCGGAATGCACTGAATGGTGCATACACACGATTAATTGATCTGGATGATAATAGTCATTCGTATTACGCAGGCGATTTTATTTGTCTGGGGGATTTACGGAGCGATGACATGAATTATATCCTGAACTCCAATCAGATTAGCCCTGTTGGCCGTCTCGATTACGAACAGAACTCCGATTATGCATTGGCATTCTGGTTAACTCCCTACACCGTTCTGGGCAGAATTAACGATATTTTGGCTGTTGTTGGAAATATTGAAGTTGAGGAGGGAGACGAGGTACTCTTTAATGATCTGGTTGGTCAACTGTATGCTTTGAGAGCATTACTTCATTTTGATCTGGCAAGAACCTTTGCCCAGCTTCCAACTGCTTTGCATGATGGGATGACCATGACAACCCCGAACGGAGGAATTCCATTATCCGACAGAAAGTTTGACGTTTCCTATAAGCCTGTGCGTTCAACCTTAAAGGAAACGTATGATCTCATACTGGCTGATTTGGATACTGCTGTTGCCCGTATGAACCCTGTACCCGATATGGCAGATAGCTATGGCAGTCTTAACAGATACGCCACACTTGCCATTAAATCAAGGGTTCAGCTATACCTTGGTGAGTACGAAGATGCACTTGCAACTGCAGAAGATGTTATTGAAAATGCGGGAGATGCAGGCTATCGCTTGTCCTTTATCAGTGATTACGTTGCTATGTGGGGAGGAACAGCAGAACCTGAATTCCTATTCGAAATGATAACAAATTTGCAGTACAACGCTCAAAGGAATTCAATTGGATATTATTCCACACCCGATGGTTATGGAGAATATGGCTGCAGTGACGACTTTGCCAACTGGATAAAATCAGATCCCAACGATATCCGAGGAAGTCTGGTGGTAGAAAAAATCAGTGAAAATGGTGCAGGACAAGGATTCTATCCCGCTAAATACCCCGGCAGAGAAAGCAGTGATTATGTTAATAATCCAAAGATTATCCGCATGGCTGAAGTATACCTGATAGCAGCTGAAGCAGCCTTTAAATCGGATGATAATGCAAAAGCAACCCAGTATATCAATACCCTGAGAAGGTACAGAATACTGGCATACGTTGACGTTGCTTCCGTAACTCTTGATGACATTATGAACGAAAGAAGAAAGGAACTTTTTGCAGAAGGACACAGAACGTGGGATGCCTGGAGAAATCAACAAAGTTTGCTTATTGAACGGTACAGTACTACAGCAGTAAGTTATGATGATTACCGTACACTTGTTGCCATTCCTCAGAGAGAAAGGGATTTGTCTGATGGATTAACGCAGAATGAAGGATGGTAAGCATAGAAGGCAATTAACTAAAAATTATCCATCTAACCCATTCTCTTGATGAAAGGGTTAGAGCATCTACCCTGGTTGTTCGGCACTTTTTAATTGTGCTTTGCAACCGGGGTATTTTTTTATTAATTTTCGAATATTTAAACTTAGATTCGATCTAAATTAAATAGTAGAAATTTGGATCTCACATAGATAAAGAATTCATTATTTTGAGTTCATCAGGCTTATTATCATTTATTTTCCATTAAAAATTTTTATAATAAAAACTTTATTATAT
>CAYOLQ010000072.1:1195-18000 GCA_964404825.1 uncultured Chitinophaga sp. | reverse complement strand
TACTTTGAATGCTTATGGTGAATACATTATGAGCAACAATTCAAGTCTGAGTGCATTAACCACTTCAGCCGGTGCACTAAGTCCTTCATTTGATCCGATGGTTTTAAGCTATACCCTCGATTTACCTTTGGGTACCTCCAGTGTCACACTCACAGCTACCAGGGGCGATGATTTAGCCTCGGTGATTGGCGACGGAGTGATTTCGCTTTCAGTTGGTACTAATAATGTAAGTATCGTGGTAACTGCTGAAAATGGTGAAACATCTACCTATACGGTTGAAATCAATGTACCCACAGGTATTGCAGATTTTCAGGCAGGTTCGGTTAATATTTATCCGAACCCGGTAACTTCAGAATACCATATTAACCTGGGTCAATATCATGCTGGTGTGACTGTAAAAATGACTAATGCTTTGGGAAGAGTGGTTTTAAATAAAACCGAATCTTCATCCGAAATAAGTGTTAGTACAGTTGGATTGCCATCCGGTTTATATTTTGTAACCATTAGCAAAGGAGATAATTCAGTAACCCGGAAAGTTGTTATTCAATAAGAAGGGTTTAAATTATCGTCCATGGGGTTTGATATGAATTAATCTGACCCGGAATTAATTAAAAAGAGGCCGTCTCAAAATGGTGAGGCGGCCTCTTTCTTATTTTAACTGCATTACCTGCAGTTCGTACAAGAACATTCCTGGAAGTTATGATAACCTGATCATGAAAAATCATATTCATGCAGTTAAAAAATATATATCTAAATAGCATATATTTAATTTATTATATAATACAAATAGATTTTTTTACATAGCTAAATCGGTTTATTTGGATATTTGAAAATAATATTATAATTTGCTGCAGTTATATTAAATAAAAGGTTTAGTTCAGATAAAATTTAAGCAATTAGACTAATTATTTTCAATATCTTGAATTATCAGGGCCATTCGGTAAAATCTGGTCTTCTATAATAATGAAATCGACCTGATAAATTTAGACATGAAATTCAATTACAAAGGTGCAAGATGAGCAGAATGAAATCTAATCAAGCATTTTTAAATCTTCAAAGAGCTGTAATTCATTGGTATATAGGCTTTAACTTGAGGCGGTGAATACGATCGCATGTATGGATTGTATCTGCAGAATTAGTGAAAGAGTTTTTTTCTTCAAATAAATAAACCGATTTAGCAATATGGAAAATTACCCGATTCTAAATTCAGAAAAGATTGGTACCTTCAAGAATGAACCGCAGAATACATTAAAGGAATTGTATCATTTGCATTACAATGATTTATATTATTATGGTCTGAAACTTTCGGGATCAAAGGATATTACAAAAGACTGCATACAGGATCTGTTTTTGCAGTTTTGGTCAAATAGCGAGCAGCTAAGTGATGTCAATTCGATCAAAGCCTATCTTTTGAAATGTCTTAGAAGAAGAATAATTTTTTCGCTCGTCAAGGAAAAAATGTGCTATTCTATATCAGAGAGGAATAATTACGCTGAGGGTTCAACGGAATCTGTTGAAACGGACATTATCAAAGCTGAGTTGGAATTACAACTTGAAGGAAAACTAAGAAATGCCCGTATTGAATTAACAAACCGTCAGCAGGAAGTAATTTACCTTAAATACCATCTAGGCTACCCATATGGAATGATTTGCGAGATTATGGACATTAAATATCAGTCGGTTCGGAATTTGCTAAGTGAAGCCATAAAAATACTCAGGTTAAAACTTGATCCCGGGGAAGTTTTTAACTAATCCATTAAGATTTCTTTTTTAAATACAGTACATTATACGATTAACCTCTTCTTTTAACAAAAAGTAGTTTCTGGTTAAATTATATGAGGTTACTATGAAAATAAATCCGGAGCGTATTAAAGAATTGTGTCACGAGCTCCTTGAGTTGGGTATTACAGTGAATCAAGCTACAATGGAATCGATCCTAAAGATGCAGGAAGAGGATTTCCAACGTATATCCGAGGGTATTGATCCCGAAGCGGAATATGATCATTTTCTAAGCAGAATCTCCCGTAAATAATCTATTTTCAGTTCAGGACTTATTTTCTGAATTTATTCTCCCGCTATATATTTATTGTTTTGTTACAATACAGAAGACCTTTATAAAGGGATTGCGATAAAACCAGACCGGAAAACTTATTTAATCGATTATGAAATCAAAATTTTCGCCTCTGATTATGCCTTCTCTGGCACTTTTAACCCTGAGCTGTTCCCAAAAAGTCGAAAATGATAGGCCTAATGTAATTTTTATCCTCGCTGATGATCTGGGAGTAGGGGATCTGGCTTGCTATGATAATCCATACCTTGAAACTCCGGTTATTGACAATCTGGCAAAACAGGGAATCAGGTTAACCAATTGCTATTCAGGTTCGGCAATCTGTGCTCCCTCAAGAGCAGCAATTCTCACTGGAAGATATAATCACAGGACAGGAGCCATTGATGTTTCTTCAAACAGGGGAATTGACAGGATTTCATTGTCGGAAAAGACAATGGGTGATTATTTTCGAAACGCAGGTTATGAAACCGGATTAGTAGGAAAGTGGCATAATGGAATTTATAACAATGAGTATCTGCCCTACAACAGGGGTTTCGATCTGTTTTTCGGTTTCCCCAACGGGATACAGGATTATCACAACTGGAATCTCATGAGGAATGGTGTTTATGAAAAGCATGATGGGCGCTATCTCACCGATGTTATTAATCAGGAATCAATAAATTTTATCGAATCCAATAAGCAAAAGCCTTTTTTTCTTTTTATTTCTCATCATGCTCCACATTCACCTATGCAGGCACCTGACTCCCTGATTCAGAAATACAGGGCAAAAAACGACGGTTCATATTCAGACGATGTGGCAAAGCTTTATGCTATGATTGAGGCGATGGATACTGGCCTGGGATGGGTACTCGATAAATTGGAAGAATTGGATCTTTCCCGGAAAACTATTATCGTATTAACAAGTGATAACGGGGGATTTGTAGAAGGGAATTTCAACAGGTTTAAGGCAGGATTATCAGGGAATAAGAGTAATGTGCTCGAGGAAGGGATCAGGGTTCCCGGAATTGTAGTTTGGCCGGGAAAAATTAAAGCGGGAATTACAATTGATACTCCTGTTACCGGAATTGACTGGTTACCAACTCTGTTCAGTCTGACCGGTGGAACAGCCCCTGAAAATGCTAAACCCATAGACGGTGAAAACCTCATTCCGGTTTTTTTGAATGAAACGAATGATTCACAATCTGAGAGGATAATTTGCTTCCAGCTAAACAGATATACCCCGGTTGCTCACAGTGATGCTACGATAAAGTTGGGAAATTGGAAACTTTACTGGCCTGGTGTTCCTGTTACAATAAAAAAAGATATGATTCGTGATAACCCTTCTGCACAGAAGGGAACTACAAATGAACACTGGGAAATGCCAATTGATTTTGAGTTACCGGCATATACCGAAGTGGTTACTCTTGAGCCTATGCTTTTTAATCTGGAAGAGGACCCATATGAAAAAAAGGATGTTTCTGCCGAAAATCCTGAGTTGGTAGATTCCTTAACTATTATTTACAATAAATGGTTCGAATCAGTATATAGTGACTGGAAGAGATCATTCAGTGAAATTATTGAAAATGACAAAGTTTACTGGAGGGAACGTGAAATTCCTGATGCTGATAAATTATTTAGTGAATTCTGGGAATGGAACAGGATAAAGGAGGATCCTCTCAAATCAGATCCAAAAAAGGTGTTTAGAGGTTATTGGGATTATACATGGAAATAAGGTAAGTAAGTGTAAACTATTCCGGAACACTGACCATTGTATATATTGATAATCAGATTGAAGCACTTGGAACAGGAATTTGGGAGAATTCTAAAATAATCATCTATCCAAATCAGAAGTTAAAGTGCGCGCACCCGGTGAATTCACAATTCGTCTGCTCACTCTGAAAGGGGAAATTATTCAATATAAAAGAAATTGCTCAGAGGAATGCAATCTGAATTTAAATGCTTTGAAAGGGATGTACATCATTCAAATATGCAATAGCAACCAGGTTTTTATTGAGAAATTGATTGTTAATTAGTCATAAAGGAGTGTCAATTTAAATTCAAATCAAGATGAGGATATTAATAATTATGTTCATTTTTTCATACACGTCATTAGCCATTTCGGCCCAGGACGGGAAAATTAAAGTTTTAATTGTTGATGGTTATGGTAATCACGATTGGCAAAAGACTACCAAACTTGTACAAGGCATTCTGGATGCAGCACAACTTTTTACTTTTGAGGTGTCAACAGTGCCGGTTGACACAAATAGTGCAGAATTTAAAAGCTGGCATCCAAAATTTAAAAATTATGATGTTGTTATTCAGACCTGTAACGACATCAATAATTCAGGTCCCCTGTGGACTGAAAGTGTCAGGTGGAATTTTGAAAAATATGTCAGGAAAGGCGGAGGTGTTTTGGTATTGCACTCTGCAAATAATGCGTTTGCTGATTGGCCTGAATACAACAACATGATTGGTTTAGGTTGGAGGAATAAGGATTACGGATATGCTTTTCGTGTTAATGAAGACGGATCTTTAGACACAATTCCTCCAGGGCAGGGCAAAAATACTTCGCACGGGGCAAGAGAAGACAGAGTGATTCATATAATTAGCAAAGATCCTATTCACATGGGAATGCCTGAGGAATGGAAAACTCCTTCAATTGAAGTTTACACCTATGCCAGGGGGCCTGCAAAAAACGTCACTGTTCTCTCATGGGCGGAAGATCCCGTAGAACATGATAACTGGCCGGTTGAATGGATTGTCAGGTACGGCAAGGGTCGTATTTATACCTCAACATTCGGGCACGTTTGGCCAAATGAATCTGATCCGGTTGATATGCGGTGTGCCGGTTTTCAGACAGTATTGGTACGCGCAATACAGTGGCTCGCAAATCAACCTGTTACCTATCCAATTCCTGTGGATTTTCCAACAAAAGATAATATATCCTTAAGGGTTTTACCTCTTGTTAATCAGGATTTACTTGAATCGAAATGAGGACTATAATTTGTGTTATATTGATCATCAGCATGGGAACCAGTTTTACCATGTATGGCAACTTTTATACGCATAAGGCTATTGGTTCTGAGGGGAATGTGGATTCAATCCGGAATGTTGATTCCGTTGATTTTACTGAAGTTTTGAAATATGTTGATAGTTTTCAGACATATTCATTCAAGGTGCTTTATAAAGGGCAGACAGTATGTGAAAAATATTTCCGCAATTATATCAGGTATGATCTGATCAATAGTTATTCAATGGCTAAAAGTTATATGAGCGCCATTCTTGGAATAGCAATAAATGAAAATAAAATCAGCCTTGACGACAAGGTTTCAGATTATGTGCAACCTCCTTTGTCAGGATCGGGTATAAACGCGGTTACCGAATTAAAAGTCAGGCATCTTGCCACGATGACATCCGGACTTGACTATAACTGGCACAGGGACTATGTTAAAATGCGTGACCAGGATTGCTGGCTTGAATTTATTCAGACATTGACCATAAAATATCCTCCCGGAACCAAATGGGAATATAGTGTTGATCCGGACCTGTTAAGTGCAGTTCTGCAAAAGGCAGTCGGAAAGCCATTATGGGAATATGCAGAAGAAAAATTATTAGTTCCAATAGGAGTGAAGGATGGATTTTACTGGGCCAGGGATGCATCGGGTATGTTGCTGGGAGATGGATATATTTTCTCAACCACTGAAAATTATGCGCGTTTCGGACAATTGTTTCTCGATAAAGGTAAAGTGAATGGCCGACAGGTCATTCCGGAAGAATGGGTCAGTCTGTCAACTTCATCTGCCGGAATAAATGCTGATTACGGGTATCTATGGTGGACAAAGGATTTCGAAGGCCTTCCTCAGGATCTTTACTATGCTTATGGAGGCCATGGACAGTTTATTGTAATAATACCTTCCAGAGAAACAGTAATCATCAGAACCGGGCATGGACCAAATGATCCCATTACTGAATTTCTTCCGACAATGATCAGAAAAGTATTAAATGTAATAGATCAGAAAAAGCAATAAGATTTTTTATAATAATCAGGGATGCTTTTCTTTCTTTAAACACAATTTGTATTATTTCTGTCATTAATTACCTTCGGATAATTAAAAAAACTAATGACACAATATTAAGGATTAGAAAAAGATATGGATTAGTCCTACTTTGACATATTCCGAAATTGGAAAGCAAAGTGCAAAAGGCAAATATCAAAATGCAAAGTATGCGATTGAATCTGCAAAATTAGTTATATTCAAAACTACTTTATTAATAATAATATTTTAAAATATTAAAAGTAAAGTATAGCAGATGCAATATTATCGCCAGTTTCTATTTAAATATGTAGCCTTAATTTGCATTTTGCAATTTGAGTTTTGCATTTTGAATTTTTTTTCAAAAATGTCAAAGCAGGATTAAATTAATTGAAATTATAATATTATGACACGTTACGCCTTCTTTCTTTTTGTTT
This sequence comes from uncultured Chitinophaga sp., assembly GCA_964404825.1. Lineage (GTDB taxonomy): Bacteria > Bacteroidota > Bacteroidia > Bacteroidales > JACJXF01. The sequence goes on along the minus strand of CAYOLQ010000072.1, from coordinate 11,482 downwards.
TTAATATCTCTTTATTATCTGCTTTTGAAATATCGGGACAAAACCCGGAACGTTTATCAGGTTCTGAAATAAATCTAAATTTTGAGATGCGTGACCTGAGCACCGAAGATTTCAATAACACAGTAACTGGCTGTTACAAAGTTCAATTTAATGATGGTTACTATTACTTTCAGCGTTTCCCATCAGAAGCACTCGATAGATTTCGGGATATCAGCAGACATGTCCGTGCAGAAGCAACCAGCGGCGTTAAGTTGAGATTCCGGTCTGACACAAGGGAATTGGTTATTGCAGGTAGCATTAAGGAGAACTCTCCCCAAACAGAACCTTTTATTATCCTCTGCAATGATTCCATGCTTGCTGAATTTCCTGCCAGGGGTGTTGCCGGGGACTTCGAACAAAAATTCCGATTACCCGGTGAAGGTGAAAAGAATATTGAAATTTGTTTCCCTGCTTACTCCAAAGGCAGTATTCGAAAACTTTCAATTGAAAGAAATTCTTCACTGATCCCGTTAAAAAGAACGGGTTTATATTTTGCGATGGGTAATTCCATTACTCAGCAAGGTGGGCGTTATTTGGGATATGCCGACATAGTTGCACGTGGACTGGATTTAGACTTACATGAAGCAGGAGTCGGGGGGCATATTTTTGATGCTGAAAGTATACCCTTTGTTTATATCGAAAACCCCACACTTATTACCCTGGCTTATGGTACCAATGACTGGAATGGAGCAAGACCTCTTGAGAATGCGAGCTTGTTTCTGGATAAGATTACATCATTTTATCCATCTACTCCCATTTTTATGCTTGAACCTATTCGCAGGTATGTGCCACTTACGGAAGACGGGAAAAAACTTGCTAAAAACAAAGAGGGTGTCAGCTTTTCAGATTACCGGAAAGAGCTTAGAAGTATTGCAAAGAATTACCCTGGCGTTAAGGTTATAAATTACAAAAAACTCATGCCCGATGATCCATCGCTTTTTGCCGATGGGGTGCACCCTACAGGTACGGGGCATATTATTTTTGGAAATAATCTTCTCAGGATATTAAAAAAGAAACTGTAAATTAATAAATCTTGACATGAACCTTGATGAAATTCTCTATAATCCTTCAAATAGTAACAGATCCGGAACATGCCAGCCTCAATTAAGTAAAACGATTTGCCGGGAGGGAAAATACTGGTCTCTGAAAAGTGGAAAATGGATGCGAATGTTGATGGCAGGAACTTTTTTCTTTATTGGAATTATGCCTTCCTCGTTCTTCCAATCAGCCATTGCTGCAGAAATTACGCTTCCCTACTGGGTATCAGATAATATGATGCTCCCTGTCGGGACTCCTTTTAAAATATCCGGGATGGCTGAGCCACGCAAGACGGTGTATGCCAACCTTGGATCTGTTTCTGCTTCAGTTAATACCGATGACTGTGGCTCATGGACCATTGAGTTTCCCGCTGTGGTGGCAGGAATTAAAGGAGACCTTGAATTTGTTTGTAGTTCAGAGAAAAAGGTAATCCATAATGTTGCAGCAGGTGACACCTGGCTCTGTGCCGGGCAGTCAAATATGCAACGCTCCGTTGCTAATTCGGATGCTTCTCAGGATGCGGAAAAAGACATTCTTAAGCTGGATATCCGATACTTTGACGGAAAATCCTGGAAAAAAATTACTGAAGAAAATGTTAAGAATGTATCAGCAGTTGCCGTTTATTTTGCAATAGAAATGGCGCGTCGTCAGCATTTACCTTTTGGGATTTTTATTGCAGCCCGCGGCGGAACAGGTATTGATGCCTGGATACCAGGGGATGCATTCCCTGATACCAAATCCGGCAGGTATTGGAAAACCCTTATTAATGATCCGGAGGTTTTGAAAGCTGCAGAAGAGGATCGTATTGATTTCAAGCCATTTGGTCAGCAAAGACTTGCACGTTGGGGACTAGGTCGCGCAGTCCCTGCAAGCCTTTTTGGTACGCTAATCCTTCCTTACAGTGACTTACCTGTCAGAGGGGTTGTCTGGTACCAGGGTGAAAATAATGCAGGTAGTATTGAACAGGCAAAGGAGTATCATTTATGGCTGAAAAATCTGATTAATGAATACAGAAGGCTTTGGGGAAATCCTGAACTTCTTTTTGCTATCATACAACTTCCATCCTTTGATCCGGGAACCAAAGAAGGGCGTATTGCATGGTCAAAAGTGCAGGGAAGGCAAGCCAGAGTCGTCAGGCAAACAAAACATACGGAACTTGTAAGGATTAAAGATCTGGGTGACTTAAAAGATATTCACCCTCACAGGAAAAAAGAAGTTGGAAAACGTACTGCGGATGCTGCATGGAAGCTTATCCAAAATTATAACAAGTTGAATAAACGAAATAATAATTATTAGGGTGTTTTCATTTCAAATATTAAAACACATGAAAAGAAATTGCATAAAGATTTTGCTGGCGATTTTTATACCAGTAATATTTTTTTCCTGTTCAGAAAAAAAAGTGACTGACCCTTCACAAATAACCAAGCTAGCTCAGCAGGAGTTCCTTGCCGCAAGGTTTGGGTTGTTTATTCATTTCGGATTATATTGCTCACCGGCAGCTGTCTGGAAAGGAGATACTGTTCCAGTGGGAGGGATGTCTGAACATATAATGAGAATTCTGCAGATCCCCAAAGCAGAATATCATGAAATAGCCACCAGCTTCAATCCTTCGGAATTTAACCCGAATGAAATTGTCAGTCTTGCAAAAAGGGCCGGGATGCAGTATATCGTAATAACTGCAAAGCACCACGATGGTTTTGCAATGTTTGATTCTGATTATGACGATTATAATATTAAGGACGGAACACCATATGGTAAGGATCTTCTTAAAGAATTAAGCGATGAATGTAAAAAACAGAAGATGAAGTTGGGGTTTTATTATTCTCATACCAGAGATTGGGATGAGTATAATTCGATTGATAAATATGGAAACAATTGGGATTGGGACAGGAATGATCCGGAAAGAAATTTGCAGAAATACTTTGACTCCAAAGTCAAATTACAGTTAACGGAATTACTGACAAATTACGGTGATGTATTTTGCCTTTGGTTTGATACTCCGGGGGATATCTCCACAGAACAGGCAACAGAACTTTATAATCTCGTTAAAGAATTGCAACCATCATGTCTCGTAAACAGCAGGATTGGAGCTGGTCTGGGCGATTACGGAGTAATGGGTGATAACCAGGTGCCTCCTGGTGTGCTGGGCGGTGTTTGGGAGTGCCCGGCTACAATGAATCACTCCTGGGGTTACCATCAGTTTGACAATACGTGGAAATCCACATCACATATGATTTTACAGCTGGTGGACCTTGCTTCGAAGAACATTAATTACCTGCTTGATATCGGACCGAAAGGAGATGGATCACTTCAGGAAGAAAGTGTAAAAAAATTATATGAAATCGGGGAATGGATGGAAACAAATGGGGAAGCTATTTATAAAACCGGTCCAAGCCCATGGTTTCAGGAACTGGATGATATACGGATCACAACAGATAAAGATGTCCTTTACATTACAATTTTGAATCCTGAAGCTGAAAAAGTGACGCTCTATAACCTTAATAATGAAATAATTAAGATAGAAAGTCTTAAAGGAAATATTCCAGTCCAATATAAAAACATGAGACTCGAAACACCAGAGATACCGGTACTTATTATCACTATACCAGATGAACTCAAAAATGAGCTGTTTCCGGTAATCCGGGTATCAATCAAAGGTTCACCGGATGTTCTTGATTTGCCAACTCAGATGAGCTCAGGAGATGTATTGTTGCAGGCTGGAATGGCAACAGTTGTTAAAAACCAAGGAAATCTGAAAATCTCTGGCATGGATGGGGTCATTGATACTAATAACTGGCCATATTTTGCAACAAGAGACTGGACTTCCACAAAAGATTTCCTCGAATGGGAACTTAATATAATCGAACCGGGAATCTTTGAAGTTCAGGTTGTGAATGTTTCTTCTGTCAGAGATATAAAAACATTCAGAAAAAACTGGAATTCAATTTACAAGAAAGCCGGGGATTTTAACAAAATTATCTTTGAACTGGATGAAAAGAAAGTTGAGGGTATAATCACTGCAATGGAACCGGTAAATAGCATCCGGTCAGCCTACAGACCTGAATTTATTAACAAAATTGGCACCGTTGAAATTGATCGTCCCGGAGTATTCACTGCTGCTCTGAAAGCCGGTTATATCAACCCTGAAGACAATGATGGAATGGTCATTTATGAAGTACGACTGGTGAAAATGAAACCAAAGAATTGATTTCACCGGGCTGAAAAACGGATTTTATTTAAGCAAAGAGGATATTGTAACAGGAAACATCATTTCCAATCAGGAAGCTTCAGCTTCTGAACCTCTGAATCTCCTGTCTTCTTCCGCCATTCATCAAGTTCCATGGTCAATGTCCGCTTTGTTTCATTTAATGTTGAATCAGAAATAAGATTATTTAATTGGTAGGGATCCTTTTTCATGTCGAATAACTGAACCGCTTCCAATTTTGTATCGGATGTCTTCAGAAAAGCCATCATATAATCATTTGTTCTGATTGATCGCCAGGGACTCTTCGCGTGAAGTCCGGGATCATAATCCCTGCATCCAAACCATGCTCCGCCCATATATACTGATGAATGGATTTCCTCAGTTGATTTGCCATTTAGAATTGGGAGAAAACTGATGCCTTCATTTACCGGGGATTTTACGTTGATCAAATCAAGGATTGTTGTAAAAACATCAACAAGGCTAAGGTACTGGGCTGAAGTTGTTCCGGGTTTTACAAGTGGAGGATAACTTACGATAAAAGGAACCCGTGTACTTTCTTCCTGTGGCCGGCGCTTAAAGTGCTGTCCATGAGATAGCATCATGTCACCGTGATCGGAAGTGAATATAATTATCGTATTTTCCAGAAGACCTTCCTGTTTTAAGGTTTTTACAAGTTTTTGTACATTTTGATCGAGATTGCGAATCATGGCGTAATAGATTGCCAATAGCTCCCTTGCTTCTTCCTCAGAACCGGGAGGAACATTAGGTTGGAGTTTTAAACTGTCCGGATTAAATAAACTCAGGTCTTCAGCTTTTACATTTTCTTTCACTAACGGAAAATGCGGGGTTCCAAAATTCAGATCCAGATACCAGGGTTTTTTACCCTGGTTTTTAATAAATTGAATTGCCAGATCCGTTTGAAAATCGGGCTCATATGATCCTTCAGGCAAAGTAATGGACTGATGTTCTTTTTCCCAGTACCTTGATCCAAAATACTGGTGTCCGTGCTCAAAACCTGACCAATACTCAAATCCGCGATGTGAAGAAGGCTCAACATATCCGTAATTTGCGGGATCGCCCCATTCTTTTCTAAGCGGCTCGAAAGTTTCTTTATCATTTTTTGAGTATTCCGTAGGTTCTCCATTCAGATGCCATTTGCCAATGTGGCCGGTTGCATAACCCTCCTGTTTTAAGACTTCAGCAAGAGTAGGAGCAGTTTCCCTTAAATGGTATCCATTATGCGGCATTCCTGCGTTGTGTGGATATAAACCTGTATGTATAGAGGCTCTGGCAGGTGAACATACGGGATTTGGAGTGTACATTCTGGTAAATCTCATCCCATTTAATGCGAGACTGTCAAGACCAATGGTTCTGATGTTCGGATCTCCGCTGCATGACATTGACATTTCACGCATTTCATCAACAATGATGTATAACAAGTTCGGCCTGGTTAATTCTTGCTTCGGGGTTTTACATCCCAGTATTGAACATATAATCAGAACTGATAATAATCGGGTTAATGAATTCATTTTTATATTTATTTGTAATTCCCGCTTACTGGAGGATTAAAATGGCAATTTGTACTGATAAACAGTTCAGAATACGGTAGTTAAAAGATATAGAAATCTTTGCGCCTAATGGAGATCACATATATTTTTCTTTACACTAAGAAAATAAGAATTAGCCGATTTAACAACAACTAGTCAGATACTTCATTCATTTACAGTACAAAAGCAGAGCGTTTTGCTTTTATTACAAACAAGTTATTGAATTTCGGGTACATAAAATGCTTAATCGATTTTTTGATCATGTAGCTGATCACCTTAATTCATTATAACGAAATGGAATTAGTTATGGATATTGAACTTATTTTTGGAAAGTACAATGCCTCTTGAATTTCTGCTTCTGTTACTCGTTTATAATCATCAATTGAATCTAAAAGCTTTTTACGATATTCAGCAGTTTTTCGCAGAACTGTTTCCGAACTGTCAAATCCATATTTAACTGCAAATACAAGTTGAATCATATTCAAAGTAAACTCTTCAACAGTTTTTTTATTTATTTTTTTGTCTGGTCTGGAGGATGAATGCCCCTATTAGCAGCGTATTCCCTGAATTCTTCAGACATGTAGGTTTTCCCGTTTATGTTTATAAAAGCGGTTTTATTTTCCTGGGAATATAGTCTTCCAGAAAAGTGAACTACTTTAAAACAAAGATAGAATGCTATTAATATCTTCATTTTTTCTCTAATTTGAGAATATAATTTCTGAAAGCTTTACATTTTTTCAGTACAAAATAAATAAATGCACCTCTAATTGATATAAGAATTTACTTTTTTGTACTTAAGACTTTTCAATTAGTCAACAAGGGTGCAAATTTAATGTGAATACATTGAAAATGATAAAGATTATTTTATATGGTTTTGGGCTCATTCTTTCGGGGCTTTTAATTTCATGCGACGCGATAGCTGATGATATTTACGAACGATCAAGCGGGCTTAAAGCAAAATTATATTCCCAATTGAAGGCCCAACCTGTTGTATCAATGTTTCTTACCGCATTAAAGCCTGCAGTTCTGTTTGAGGTTATAGAAAAATCAAAATATTTCGCAGTTATGAGGTCATTGTTCGATAAACAGAAATTTTTCTTAGGTAGTGCGATGTTTTTAGTAAGTTAAATTTGGGGTGCCCGATCTGGGTACCCTAAATTTATTTTTTTCACCTTAAAAAATGACAAAAATCTTATTCAAAGTATTGACACATGGTAACTATTTATTGTTGGGAATCGGTTTCCTATATACAAGTTATCCCATTATTAATATCAAAAAATTATGAAAAATTTCAATCGTAATCAGAAATGAGATTTTTGTGCAGTTTACACACAGGAAATTTCCCCTGAATATTTTTATATAATTTTTACTATGATGAATACACTATGGAAAAAAAGTATTGAGGTAAGGGTAAATCAGTTTAAGTTATTTTACAATAAAAAGAACGAGAGGCCATTATTTGGTTTTTTTCTGGGTAGCGAATACCCTATTCACAGGTATCCCGCAGCCATTAATATTCCTGAGAAAACATTATTGACTCCGGATCATTTTAATATCGATGCATATCTTGATGATTTCGATTTGCTTTTTAAGAACCATGAAGAATGCGGCGGGGATTTTATATGGAGTTCAAGCATTTATTGGGGGATTCCATGGGTGGAAGCGGCTCTGGGTTGTCCGATAATGCTTAGCAGCTTTTCATCAGGTTCAATACATGCTGAGACTCTTCCCGGTTTTAAAGGGCCGGATGATATCCCCCATTTTTCAATGGCTAACCCCTGGGTTAAAAAAGCAGTTGAATTTCTCGAGCAGACAGCAGCGAGAAGCAAAGGCAGGTATCCTATTGCTACAACACGCATGCGAGGAATTTCCGACCTTTTATCCCTGCTTTACGGAGGTGAGAATTTGATTTATACCATGTTGTCAAATCCGGATGAAATAGAAAAGGTTGCAGAAAAACTGACTGATTTCTGGATATCCTTCGGAAAGATGCAAATCGAGCGGATTCCTGAATTTCATGGAGGTATCGGTTCGTTTTATTATAATGCATGGGCTCCGAAGGGAACTATCTGGCACCAGGAAGATGCCGCTGCACTTCTTTCCCCTGATATGTATGACGCTTTTATCAGAAAGTGGGATGAAAAGATTGTTGGTGCGTTTGAAGGATGCATCATGCATCAGCATTCAAACGGCTATTTTCCTTATGAGTTTTATGTGGATATGAACTTTACTGCTCTGGAACTTCATATCGATAGCGGTGGCCCAACTGCAGAATCCCTTGCCCCGGTATATAAGAAGATCATGGAGAAGAAACCCCTGATAATCTGGGGAGAAATACCGGAAACTGACCTTGACTGGATTTTTAATCATTTGCCTTCAGAGGGTCTTGCTGTGATCACGGTTGTAAAAAACCCGGATGATGCTTTAAACTTATGGAATAAATACATGAAATGATTCTCTTACCTAACCTCAATTAATTGGATTTAAGGTAACGCAATAATATTATTAAACAGTGAATTTGCAAACTGTTTTTTTTAAATAATTTAGATAAACCTCTAATTGACAAGAAATGAAAACAAAACCTGAATTAATACTTAATACGTTGATACTTAACAAGTATTTTATCCCCCGCTTTCTCTTTTATCTAATGCTTATCTTAATTTTTCCGGTCATTTCTTATACTCAGTCGACCGACTGGAGAAATGCTAAAAACGGATATGCCATACTTACCAATGGGTACTGTGATCAGCCCTATGTAGTTGTGCTACCCGACAGAGACTGGCTCTGCGTGTTTACTACCAACACCGGAGCGGAAGGAAGCGGCGGACAGCATATTGTAAGCTGCTTAAGCAACGACCAGGGAAAAACATGGTCTGCTACAGTGCAGATCGAAAAACCCGGTAAAGAATCTGCTTCATGGGCAATGCCTTACCTCACTGACTACGGAAGGGTATATGTCTATTACAACTATAACGGGGATAAAATCCATGAATTAAAAGGACAGAAAAATATCAGGGAAGATGTAATCGGTTGGTATTGTTATAAATACAGTGACGACAAAGGGAAAACCTGGTCGCAACGATACAGGATGGATGTAAGAAAAACCGAGGTTGATTATGCGAACGACTGGGGAGGTGACGTTCAGATCATGTGGGGTATAGGGAAACCGGTTAATGTTGATAACGGGATGATGTTTGCCTTTACAAAGATTCGAAAGTATATGCTTGATTACAACGAGGGATGGTTTTTTCGAAGCGATAATATAAATACGGAAAGAGATCCTGAAAAGCTTGTCTGGAAATTATTTCCTGATTCACAATATGGTTTAAAGAATGAAAAATTCGGGCCCATCAATGAGGAACAAAATATTTTTCAGTTAAGTGATGGGACAATTTACTCCATGCACCGGACCATTTCAGGTCATCCTGCCGAAGCGTATTCTATTGATGGAGGGAAATCCTGGTCGCTCCCACAGGTTCCGAGGTATGAAAATGGAATCGAACTGAAGAATCCACGTGCCTGCCCCAGAGTATGGAAGACACAGAATGGCAAATACCTGTTCTGGTACCATAACAATGGCGGATGGAATTTCGGTGACAGGAATCCGGCATGGATAAGCGGAGGTATTGAGAGAAAGGGTAAAATAATCTGGGGACAACCCGAGATCCTGCTTTATGAAGATCAGATCACCACACTGATGAGCTATCCTGACCTGATTGAACAGGACGGTAAATACTGGATTACAGAAACCAACAAACGGGATGCCAGATGCCATGAGATCCCTTTGGAATTCATGAACATGTTATGGGATCAGTTTGATATAAACAAAGTCACAACAAATGGATTGGTCGCAGAGTTTGACCGGAAACAAATAGAAACAACAAAAGAGCTCAGGATCCCTGTCAATAAAGCAAAGGACCCTTTTGCCCCGGGCTTCACAATAGATATGAGGCTGGAACTCGGAGATCTTGCTGCCGGTCAGATCATTTTGACCGCCCGCGATGGTAAAGGGAAATCGATTATTCTTCGAACCGGGGAATACGGTTCTGTGGAAATCGAATTGAATGACGGTCAGAAAACCAATACCTGGCATTCAGATCCCGGACTGATTCCCGCATACGACGAGCATAGCGTTACGGTAACAGTTGATAACGGCCCGAAAATAATCCAGTTTGTTGTTGATGGCGTTGTTTGCAATGGCCGTGATTTCAGGAAATTCGGTTGGGGAAGATTTGAAGCCAACATGATAGATTTTCAGTTCAATGAGATTGTTGTGGGGAAACTTTCCAGGGGCCAGATACGTCCGACTGGGGAGCTTACAAACCTCAGGATTTATGAACGGGCTTTGATGAATACAGAAATAATTGGTATTCACAGGAGTTATTTGAATCAATAAAGTGCTCCTCCTGCCCGTGATCAAATGGTACGAACGATATATTTCTTAAAAATTTGTGATCA
>CAYOLQ010000072.1:0-1095 GCA_964404825.1 uncultured Chitinophaga sp. | reverse complement strand
ACATGGAATTAAAATGACGAAAAAGGAAAAATTTGAAAAATTATTAAATCCTGAAAAGAAAGACATTCTTCTCTCAGATTTTTTAGCTCCAAAGCTGGTAAGAGACGAATTGGCAAAATACCTGCAGGTGGAAACGGAAAGAGAAATGCTTGATAAGCTTGGGGTAGACTTCTATTATCTTTCCTGCCGGGATATCAGTCAGAATGAATGCAGTCTGAAGCATTATCATGGCCCGTCCCTTTTAATGACCGAATCCCAACGTACCTGTCCCTTTGGTATCCGCTGGCAACGAAAGGTCAGGGATGATAAGTTTGGAGTGGATGAGGCTCTCGGGGGGCCTTTTTCCGGTGATAATATCAGCGAAAAAGACATACTGGATTTTAACTGGCCTTCTTCGGATAATTTCGATTTCTCCGCGCTTAGTTCCGAATGTGATAATTTTTCTGACAAAATTATTGTCGGGGGACTGTGGTCTGCGATACAGGGTGACAGCTCGCGCATGATGGGGTTTGAAAACTTCCTTCTGAACATTGCACTGAACAGGCCTCTGATTAAAACACTAGTTGACCGCGTTACAGAATTCTATCTTGAAATCAACAGAAACTATTTTGAAGCAGTTAAGGGAAAAATGGATGTTTTTTTCATGGGAAATGATTTTGGTTCCCAGAATGGCTTACTATTCAGTGAGGAGGATTGGGAAGATATTTATTTCGAAAATTATAAAAAACTGATCGATCTAGCACACGGATACGGTTTCAGGGTGATGGTTCATTCCTGCGGAAGCATTAAATCACTTATTCCATATTTTATTAAACTAGGGGTTGATATTCTCGATCCGGTCCAGATAACTACGAAAGATATGGAACCTGAATCCCTGAGTCTGAAATTTGGAAAGGATATTGTTTTTCACGGAGCGGTTGATACACAAAAAGTTATGCCGTTTGGAACCATCGAAGAGGTTGAGAACCATTGTGCTGACCTGATTGACAATCTTAACACTTACGGGAATTTTATTGTAGCTCCTTCCAATAATTTCATGCACGGTACCCCGTACAAAAATATTCTGACGGTTTATAATACTGTAAAAAAACATCA
>CAYOLQ010000071.1:2786-18083 GCA_964404825.1 uncultured Chitinophaga sp. | reverse complement strand
GAATAAGTTTGATTTTTATATATGCATATCCACTTTTACCACTTTCGAAGCTAACCAGAGGTATATAATAAAGTTCTTTCGCAGCGATGCAAAAATTTGCAGTAAAACACCCAAGACTGATATAAAGTTCCCTGTTATTGCCATCCACAACCGGAAGCCCTTTCGAAAAATCAGGATGGATTTCTACTGCTGAGCCATTCATTTTAAACTGCCAGGGCTGGGTGTTATGTCCGGAAGGGGCTTTACTAGCAATCGCAAGCATTTTCAGGATGTCGGAATTTTCTACTGCAGGTGATGATGAAATCTCTCCAGGTGAAGCTGAAATGTAGGTGATGAAATTATTCATTTTACAGGGAATTGAATTATACCTGCTAAAGTATCCTGAGAATCATCAAAAAGAAAAACAAAATCGGTGAATGGGTATTTTTTACAGGTGAAAGGGATTTTTTACCCATCAGACCGGTTTAGCTTTAACTGTTCAGCCATTTTTTGAAATCTGCCGAGCGATCAATACTTACAATAGCATCAAGCTCATCGTCGGCTTTGGGATTAAGATCCAGCTTTATCCTGGATCTTGAATAGGCAAACATATTTGAAATGGAATCGATATTTACCAGATACCTCCGGTTAATTCTGAAAAACTTTTCAGGATTCACAGTGCTTTCCAGTTTATCGAGTGTAAAATCAACCGGTAGGAATTTCCCTGAAAGGTTTTCAAATAAGCACCCTTATCGAGAATATAGAAATAAGCAATTTCGCAGGTTTCAACTTTTCGGATCTTATCACCAATCTGGATAAGAAAACGCTTTTTATATCCCGGCTCCTTTCCCTGCATGTTTGCCATAAGCATATCGAAATCGATGCTGAATGCTGATTTCAGGGTTTTGAATTTACCAAGACTTGCTTCAAGATCGGCTTTACGTATGGGTTTTAGGAGATATGATATGCTGTTGACCTGGAATGCTTTAATGGCATACTGGTCATATGCAGTCGTGAAGATAATGGGTGTATTAATATTGATCTGCTCAAAAATGCTGAAACTGATCCCATCGGAAAGCTGGATATCCAGAAATATCAGGTCTGCCGTATGCTGAAAAAGCCACTGTACCGATTCCTTAACCGAACCTAATTTTGCCATCACGAGAATGGTTGGATCAATTTCTTTAAGCATGAGTTCCAGTTTACCTGCGGCCAGACTTTCATCTTCAATTATCAGTACTTTCATCCTGTTCAATATTTAATAAAGGGAGTTTAGCCAGATAGAAACTATTTATCACCTTAAACTCCGGTTCTTTTTTGCTGATGAGAGCATAACGTTTCACCAGGTTTTTCAGGCCAAGTCCGGTGGAGGTGCCGGAAATCTTAAGCTGAATATTGTTTTTCACAAACAGATAATCCTCAAGTGAATAAATCTCTATTTTCAAAGGTTTTGACTCATTCACAATATTATGCTTAATGGCATTCTCCAGCACCACCTGCAGGGATAAGGGAGGCATTAACAAACTAAGCTTATCTGCAGGAATATCAACGGTATAGCTCAGAGTTTCACCATATCGGATTTGCTGAAGGAAAAGATAGGAGCGCATAAACTCCAGTTCTTTGCTCAGACTAGTTACAGGCTGTTCAATGGTTTCGAGAACATAGCGGTATATCTGTGAAAACTCATCGATAAAAAGCTGTGCTTTTGCAACATCCACATGAATCAATCCTGAAAGTACATTCAGGCTGTTAAAAAGGAAGTGCGGGTTGATCTGACTCCTTAGCACTTCGAATCGTATCTGAAGAAGCTCTTCTTTAAGACTTTCCGCAATCTGTTTTGCATGCCGGCTTTCGATAAAGTAAATCCATGCTTCCAGCACCGACATCAGCAGGATATTTACCACCGCATAAATCATTGCATTATTACGTAACACTCCGCCAAACTCCTCGGTGTAAGGACTCATGCTATTTGCAAAAAGTGTGATGGCAGTTGAAACGGATCCCGCTAAAACAACAGTAAAAATGAGCTGTATGCTGATCCTGAGAAGAACTTTTTTTCCCCAGGGAATTGTTCGGTTAAGAAAGCGAATAAGGTATAAGTCGGGATAAGCTATCAGAAAGCTTGCGAGAAGACTCAGTGCAGATCCCCTTAAAAGACGGATAAAAAAATGCTGATAATCATCCAGAATATAATATCCGCTGAAGTGATTATAACTGATAACAATTACCTGAATACCAATGGAAAGTCCGAGCAGCAGCAAAAGCAGGCGCCGGAACGAAAAGTATTTATGGATATTTCTGAAAAACATTTTTACAACAGACTTTAAAGTTACTTAACTTTTTCAGGGTTTAAAAGATTTTTTATACGGTTTAGAGGGATTTAAAAATCATCCCTTTCCCCCTGCTTCCAACAAAGTAAGAAGGAATATTTTTTCGGAGGAAAGGGCTACCGGAGTATATTAAAACTTCTTCAATACTCCGACTCTGACCGACAGATACTGATAATCAAGTTGTTTTGAAACGCCTTCGTAATCCGTATCTCTGGAAAGTGAGTTGAACTTCAGACCCGGAGTCAGACTCCAGTTTTTTCCCAGATCGATATCCAATCCGCCGGCAAGCTGAAATCCCAGACCGTGGCCGGTATCGTGAATGATATCACCTTCTGCATTTTCAGTCTCAATGTGATTGTACAATCCACCGGCTCTCACATAATACCTCAGGTTCGAATCGTTTATAGGATGATTAAAATTCAAACCAAAAATATATCCTGTTTCCTCAAAACAAATATCATTACCGGCGAAGGAGTTGTCGGCTCCGAATTTATTCCATCCCCAGCCGGCATAAGCACCCAGATGAGGCATAAAACGGTAATGTAAAACTCCTTCAAAACCATAACCGGTATTCAGATTGGCACCATCTATTTTTTTTGTAGCGAAAGAGGCTCCGCTGTTAAATTCAAACCCAAAACGCTTTTCATTATTCTGGGCGAAACTGTTTGCTGAAAGTAATATTAGTACTACTATAGCAGCTAATCCTTTTGATTTCATTTTTTCTGTTTTTTAATGTTGGATAATAAAATTCATGCATCAAAAATAGATGGCATGAACAGGATAGTAAAAGAAAAGCATATGGGAGTGCGAAACAGACAGGTGAAAGGGATTTTTCAGGGATTGAAAGCGCAGGACTTTTAATACCGGAAAAGTTTTCCTACTTTTAACGTACTAACCTAAAAACGCAAAAACATGAAAATCATTCTACTGTCCTTTTCCCTTTTCCTGATTTCCTGTACCGCGAAAAAAGCAGATAATCCTGCAAAAAGTTTATTCAACGGAATTGACCTGAGCGGCTGGCATGTTGATGTTCCCGCCATGGACACCAATCCTGACACCCTTAATCCATTTATTGTAAGAAATAGTATGTTGGTTAGTTTAGGCACTCCCGGAGGTCATCTGATTACCGATTCTGTTTATCAGAATTACCGTCTCCATGTTGAATACCGTTTTGCTGCCCAGCCCGGAAATTGTGGTGTATTGGTACATGCAAGCACTCCGAGGGCATTGTATGGTATGTTCCCGCAATCGCTTGAAGTACAGATGCAGAGTGAACAAGCCGGTTATTTCTGGTGCATAGTTGAAGATATAAGTGTTCCGGATATGGAAGCACGACGCGGACCGAAAGAAACCTGGGGAGGTACTGAAGATAAAAACCGGCATATTGTAAATCTTACTGACAATTCAGAGAATCCGGTGGGCGAATGGAATTCGATGATTGTAGAATGTCTGGGATCGGAAATAAAAGTCTGGGTAAATGACATAATTGTGAATCATGGAACAAATTGTACAGCAGAAAAGGGACAGATTGCTGTTCAGGCTGAGGGATCGGAGGTAGAGTTCAGACTTATTGAGCTTACATCGATTGACAGGATTACAGAATAATTTCCACGAAATTCTACCTGAAACACGCAACCCTATTTAGGGCGGTTTCATCTAAGTTAAGCGCAAGGGCGTGAGATAGGTTAAGCGCAAAGACGCCAGGGCGCCAGGGAAACGCAAATTATTTTATTGCGTTTACTTAGGCGTCTTGGTGCTTAAATTAGCGAGAGAGAAGATGAAGTGTAAGGGAAGTATATAAATATTTTTTTTTGCGTTTTACTTTGCGCCCTGGCGCCTTTGCGCTTAATATCAGAATGTATTAAAAGATTAGACAACATCAAAATGAAAAACACTGCCCTTAGTATTTGCTTATTAATCCTCTCTGGAATAAACCTGTATTCTCAGGATGATTCTGATAACAGGTCCGGAAACTGGACTCAATTTCTCCACCTTGAATCGGGATTTGTTTATCCTGCCGGAACCATAAAAGAAAGTATTGCCATAAGGCAAAATATCAGTTCATATTATGTTAATCAGACTTCTACCGGGGAGATTTCTTCAGAAACCTTTGGCTTTAATCTGGGTCTGAGATGGGAATATTTTAACCTTAAATACAAATCAGGAATTTCTTCAGGTCTGAGGTACACCGGATATAAATCCGATATCACAGGTTTCAGTTCAAGTAATGCCGATTTTTTTTATCTGAGGTATTCCACACTTAACAGCGATACAAAATTTGCCCGCGTAAAGAATATAAATGATGTCAGCAATTACCTTAGTATTCCATTGGAAATAAGGATTGTTCCCTTACAATATAAAAAATTGGGGCTGTTTGCAAAAGCCGGAACAGAATTCAGCCGTTTTAATCTGAAGAAAAAAACAAACATAATTTTTCAGGATGAAGATATGAATGTTCACGAAGATATGATTCTCAGCTATATCACTGAACCTACCAATAAATTCTATTCGACCCTGTATGCTTCTGTTGGATTGCAAATAGGAAATGAAAACAAGCCCAATTTCCTTTTCGAAGTATTCCTTCCATCCTATTACCTGTCCAAAAATAATTTCGCTCTTATTGATGAGGGTGGTTTCGAGGGATTCAGATTCTCCTTACAATTCCCGTTAAACTAAAAAAAATAAAACTTCTCCTTATGAAAATTTCAAGAATTCTCATCCTGATATTATTTGTACCGGCATTGTTTTTCTCTTGCTCTAAAATGGAAGATTTCAGCCTGTCGTCCACAGTATTTATCGAAGACCCCTATTATCCAGGTCTGCCCATATACTCAGAATGGGGATACAATACTTTCGGCGCTTATATCGACAGGAAACCATTTATATCGACTAACGAAGACCTTCCTGTGAAAATAATCGTTAATCCCGACACCCTGAACCTGATACTCAGAGGCAGAATGCATGGCGAACCTGTTGACCTGAAGTTTTCTCTTAAAGGATATTCCCCGGC
This sequence comes from uncultured Chitinophaga sp., assembly GCA_964404825.1. GTDB lineage: Bacteria > Bacteroidota > Bacteroidia > Bacteroidales > JACJXF01. Next base: position 12,764 of record CAYOLQ010000071.1, on the reverse strand, counting down.
TACCAACTACGATCTTACGGACCTCGACAGCACAACAATAAACCTTAAGGAAGGCGGACATTTTGTGACGCTTAAAATTGGCAATCATACGCAGGTTCTTAATCTGATTGAAGGAGAGCTCAAGTTTAACCGGGTACAAAGGCTATTTGTTGATGAGGAGGCTATGCGTACAATTGTTTCAGGTTATTTTAACTTTAAAACCTTCCTCAACAACGAACCCGTTGCCATCTCGTACGGCAGATTTGATCTGGGAATCGGATATGAGAATTTTTATAATTATTAGGCACGGGGACATTTTTCCGGCCCCCCGCGCTTTTAAATTCCGGTTTATTAAAGCCTCTGCGCATTACTTATTTGCAAACAAAATTCATTACCTATCTGCAAGACATTTTTTCTTTTTAAAATTGCTTTCTAAATAAGGTCTAAATTAAGCCCTTCCGGAAATAAAATTCAGGCTTATACTCCTGAATATCATGCATATTACAGGATTTATCATACCTGATGTGATTTGAACAATTCGCAATCAAATCTTGTTGACTTTTTTAGAATCAGAATCATTTCATACTTTTTTCATTCTGCTTCTCATCAAAACACCGGAAACCCTTATGCAACTTGTTGTGTGCGGGGATCAATAAAATTTAAATCCAATGAGAATACCTCCTGTAATCCCGGTACTGATTCTCCTTTCTGCAGTTGAAGTCCACTCCGTTGCCCAAAATGCTTATTCTGCCCGCATTGAGCAACCCGATCCGCTGCCTGTTCCGGAAATCTGCATGGTCATGATTGATCCTGAAACAGAAAAAAACATGATCATATGGGAAAAATCTCCGGATTTTCTCATTAATCAGTATCAGGTTTTGCGGATTTCCGGGGCTGAATATAATCTGGTAACGGAAAGTATGCGTTCAGATTCATCTGTAATGATTGATCCCTCCTCAAAACCAGGAACCAAGACCGATGCCTACGTTCTTGTATCAATCGATACCTGCGGAAATATGACCCCCAAAAGTGACTGGCACAAGCCTTTCTTTCTTCAATCCTCTATTGGTTTAAACGATGTAATCAACCTCAACTGGCAACCCTATCTGGTTAATGGTGAAGAGTATATTTTCAGATCCATCGTGATTTTCAGGGGAACCGACTCTACAAAACTCTCAGCCATTGATACCATTTCAGCCGGCATAGGGTCTACCACTTATACCGACGAGAATCCTCCTTTAAATGTAAATGTTTACTACCGTATTGCCGGTGAAAAAGAAATCCCCTGCAACCCTAACAATATCGCGGTTAAAAAAGCCAGCAAAGGTCCGTTTATTCACTCCCTCTCCAACCTTGAAGATAACCGCTTACATTCGACCGCTGTCAGCAGAATAAACACGGAAAGTCTTTTGAAGATATATCCCAATCCCCTGATAACATCTGCACGTATTGAATGGAATTCACAAAATGACCAGGATTGCATAGTTACCATTTACGACCTCAGGGCGAAGGTTGTCCGCAGTATTCCGGTAAAGGCGAATACCGGTTTTATAATCCTTGAAAAGGAAGATCTTGAAAGTGGTTGTTACATTGTAGAAATCAAGGGTAGCAATACCTCCTATGGCAGATTGCTGGTAAACTGATTAACCCATTAACGACAAAAGAAATGAAAAAAAGTATATTAACCCTTTTACTGTTTATTGCGTCAGTCAATTATTCTGGTGCCCAATTCATTGAATGCATCGGGAACACAATTGAAATACCTCTTGAAGGATATAAAAACGGGACTATCCAGTGGCAGGTTTCCGTTAATGGTAACGACTGGAACAATATCCCTGCTGCCACTGGAACTACGTTAAGCCATGTAATTAATGAAACGGGGTATTTCCGTGCAAGGGTAAACTACGGAAATTGCGATTTTTATTCCGCTGTTACCTATATTCAGGCATTTCCGGCTACCATAGCCATTGCAGGTACCGATCGGAATATTACCAATGGAACAACAACTGTTAGTCTGGATGCAAACACAGCTGCTGTTGGAACGGGTAACTGGACCATTACCTCAGGCACCGGAGGAGTTGTCAGCGAGCCCTCAAACCCTAAATCTGCCTTTACAGGTATTTTAGGGAATAAATACAACCTGAACTGGAACATAACATCCGACTGCAGTATCACCAGCGATAATGTTACAGTAGCTTTTTATGATCCCATACATTTTGTTACCGATTATGATGGTAATGTCTACAATACCGTAACAATAAATTCTCAGGAATGGATGGCAGAAAACCTGAAAACAAAACATTATAATAACGGAGATCTTATAGGTACAACTGTTCCTTTTAATCTTGGAATTTCGAGCAGCACAACTCTGAATTACGAATGGGCTTACCTCGGGGTTGAGAGTAATGTTGCTATCTATGGCAGACTTTATACCTGGTATGCCGCAACCGACGACAGGAGTATCTGTCCGGCGGGTTGGCATTTACCTAACAACGATGAATGGCTCAACATGGCTGAATCGCTGGGCGGACTATCTGATGCAGGGGGAAAACTTAAGGAAACAGGAACCACACACTGGATAAGCCCGAACAATTCAGCTACCAATGAATCAGGCTTTACGGCTCTCCCTGGTGGAAACCGCTCCAGCAACGGAACATTTAGTCTTGCCGGCACCAATGGAGGCTGGTGGAGTTCCTCGGAACAGGACTGGGAACAAGGTAAGGACTGGTATCTTTATAACAGCGACGGGATTCTCAGGGGAGGCTCGTACTACAAGACTTACGGGGTTTCTGTGCGATGTGTTAAGGATTAATTTGAGAGTTAAGCGGGGATAAAGCATCGGGTTATTCTAGTTTTACTAACCAATCCATACTCAAAACCCGAATCAACGCTTTTGCATTCCAAAAACTGTCATTCACAAATAAGTTTTCTTTTAGGGGATATCTCTGAGCATACATTTGCTCATGATATTAAAATCCCTTATTTTGAAAACTATTTTTAACAATGCTATTATACTGCTTATTGCTTTTACACTGAATATAAAATCATTCGCAGCAACAAATGAAGGAACCCGTATTCAGGCTGCTGCCCACTATCGTGCTCCGGGCGTTGATGCTATGGGAGAATCTTCAGGGAACTACTTTCTGAGCCTGGCTTTAGGTCAATCGTTGATGAAGGGAAAAATGGATATAAACCTTTCCGGACAAAACCTCTTTCCCCGTCCCTTTACCTATACAGTAAAAACGGCCGATTTCGATAATAAATATACAATCGGTTTCGAAGGACCATCCCTTACCCTCAACCTGACGTATAATTTTAACAATTTCCAGAACAAGCAACGTGGAAGGTCTGATGATCTTCAGTTTAAGGGGAGTGGAGGGTTTTGAAGTGAGAGCAAGAGTGTGAGGGGGAGAGTGTGGGAGGGTTTATTGACAATAGACCATGGACCATTGATCAACATAGTCAATGGCCTATTGTCTATTATTCATTACATGGCCAATCATTGACTTGAATATCATCTGATAAACAAATATCTTTGTTGGAAAGAATTATTTATGACAACAAAGGACAAAATAATTAGCGGTATTAAAATCTACCTTATACCGTGCCAATTGACGACATTCCTGACCAAGTAATGCTGGTTGAAAAGATTGAAAAAGGTATTGAGCATCTAACAAGAATCAAGTAGTATCAGATGGTGAACTGTAAAAGTTAATATATTTGTATTATGATGAATCAAAAAGAATTAGAAGCTAAATTAAAGGATCTGATGCCTGTCCTTTCTGATCGGTTTTCTGTTGAAAGAATTGGGTACTTTGGTTCATACTCCCGGGATGAGCAAACCGACAAATCAGATATTGATATTTTGGTTGAATTCCGTAAACCTGTTGGCTGGGAGTTTTTTGATTTACAGGAGTTTCTTGAGAATGAATTAAAAATTAAAGTTGATCTTGTTTCTAGTCGTGCTTTGAAAGAGCAATTAAGAGAATCTATACTAAAACAAGTACAATACATATGACCCCAATTGAAAGGCAATTTGACTTTTACCTGGATGATATGTTGAAATCAATGTTAAGAATATCTGAGTATATCAACGGCAAAAAATTTAATGATTTTAAAAAAGATTATATGCTTGTTGATGCAGTTGTGAGAAATTTCGAAATCATTGGTGAAGCATCAAAAAATATCCCTTTAGCAATTCAAATAAGATACCCTGAGATTCCCTGGAAGAAAATGTATGGTCTTAGGAATTTAATAACTCATGAGTATTTTGGAATTGACTATGAAATGCTATGGGAAATTGCTTCAGTCAGTTTACCACAGAATATTCAAGATTTAGAAAAAATTATAATTGAGCAAAGGAATACCCGTATCGACAATCAATAAACCCTTCACCTTTCGCAGTCTTAGTTTCAGAGTTATTCGATAAAATGAAATTTCTGATACTTAAACAGCTTATAATAAAAATGCCAACACAGAATTTACAATCGGAATTGGCTAAAAATGTTTGTCTATTTCCAAAACTGCAGAAGCAGACCATAAACAATAAAAAGAATCAGCTGGTATCCACCCTGGATTAAAAAGCGACTCCATTTCATCCCCGACGAATCGCTTGTCCACATTGAGGCTCCTGCAAGTGTTGGAATAACAAATGCAGCCCATATCCATAAAGAACGTTCGAGTCCGCCGGCAATCTGCGTATCAGCCACCAGGTGAGCCAATACAAGTACCTGAAAAACCGTTAGTACAAACTGAACAAGATAAAGTGGCATGGATGCTTTCTGCATTTTCTTAATATATTCCTTGTCATTAGGGTCAACCTTGTTGATCTCCATCCACTTTTTCCCGAAAATGGGTCCGTACCAGACAGAGCCGATTATCATTGATAAAACAGCACCTGCGCCAATTGCCAGATAATTAACAGATATTGATTCCATATACTTTTGGATTAAGTTATTTATTATAACCAAACAATACTCTGATGTAATAAGTTCAGCTTTTCCAATTTTTTCTTAGCGTAATTTCTTATCAATAAGAGATTGGTTTTCTGCTACAACTCCCTATAAAAATCCCCGGGACAGAACCCTGATTCCAGATATCAGGAGAGCTGCCCCGGGGCAAATCTTAATCATACGATATAATTAAATCAATTTCGCATCCAGCACAATATTGGCGGAAGCAACAAGTCGGGAAACAGGACATTTTGCCTTGGCAGCGGCAGCCAGCTCTTTGAATTTCGCTTCAGAAAGGCCCGGACATTTCACTTCACATGCCAACTCTATTTTTGAAATTAGTGGACCTGTATCGTCGGAAGTGAGATGTACTTTTGCAGTGGTACTTACACTTTCGGGACTTAGTTTTTCGCCGCTGATAAGGGCTGAGAGAAACATCGAGTAGCAGCCTGCATGGGCAGCACCAATGAGCTCTTCGGGATTAGTGCCTTTGCCTTCTTCAAATCTTGAAGCGAAAGTAAAGGGACCTTTGTAGTCACTGAAATTCATGGTTCCGTTACCCTCTTTCAGGGTACCTTTCCAAATGGCTTTTGCTGTTCTAACTGACATCAGAATTATTTTTAAGGATTATTACTGTTTTTCGTTTAGTTAAACACTTATAACCGTTCAAAGTTCAATGATAATGTGATTGTTTAGCTTAGTGTTTACTTTTTCTTTCCTCTGATTTCCATGTCTGAGGTACCTCTCATACTTACATTGACCTTTCTTTTAAGGATAACATTGTCCCCTTCAAAGCTTAAGGTGTGGGTATAAAAGAAGGGCGTTTCAATAAGATAGGAACGCACCTCTAATGTTTCGGGCGAAGTCCATGTGGCTGAAGAGGACACGGCTTGCTCTGCACCGGGCGGTAAAGTGATCGTTCCTTTCTTTAAAGCGCCAAAACCGAATGGTACAGTTACAGGTTTCTCTCCGATGCTAAAACTTATAGTTTGGGCATCAGGTTGCAGATTGATTACTATCTCCTTTATGCCTTCATTATTTGATCTCATTGAATAAGGCTGACCCGAAATGCTTTCCGCAACTGGTGAAGTATCCTGTCCTTCCACAACTGATAAACTCAGATTGCTGAGTTTGTTTTGAAGTGCTGTATAAACTTCTGTATTTTCGTCCAGAGGCTCATCCTTAATTCCGGGTAACAGATGCTCCCATACCAGATTCATGATGGCTCCCATATCAGTAGTACCGGACGTAATGGCCAGAACTGCATCCTGTTCGGGAAATACAATGCAATATTGTCCAAAAGCTCCGTCGCCACGATAAAGATTATGCCGGCAGCGCCAGAACTGATATCCGTAGCCCTGTTCCCAGTCGCTATCCGGGTCACTGCCGTTTGAAGTCTGGAATGAACTTGCCTCCTCTATATATTCAGCCGGAACCAGCTGTTTACCTTCCCACATTCCCTTCTGCAGACAGAGTTGACCGAAAGCAGCAATGTCCTGTGTGCGTACATTCAATCCCCAGCCTCCCGTGTTAATCCCTCCGGGTGCAGTCTCCCAGGTGGGATTCTCAATATTCAGGGGCTCAAAAAGTCTGGGTGTCAGATACCCGAGTAGCGTCTCTCCCGAAACCTTCTGAATGATAGCCGATAGCATAAATGTTGCAGCCGAATTATACACAAAATGTGTTCCCGGTTTATGCTCCACATCAAGTGATAAAAAACCTTTTACCCAGCTTGTAGTATCCTGCACCATACGACCGGTAGCGTCATCAGTATGACCCGTGTTCATCCTCAGCAGGTCGCGGATACGCATAGCCTGAAGATTCTTAGAGGGATTCTCAGGTGTTTCATCCGGGAAGAAGGAAATTACTTTATCGTTAACATTCAGAAGACCCTCCTGCTGTGCTATTCCAATGGCAATTGATGTATAACTCTTGCTTAGGGAGAAAAGCATATGCGGAAGCTCGGGTGCATAAGGATTCCACCATCCCTGTGCTGCAACCTCCCCATGCCGTAAAAGAATGAAACTATGTATATCGTCTTTCCTTGTCTTTTCGGCCGCTTCAATAAAATCAAGAATGGATTGTGATGAAACGCCAAGGGACTCGGGAGATTTAACTCCGGAGGTTTCAACAGTAGTTTTACATGAAGAGAATGCCAGTATAGCTGACATCAGGATAAGAAAGAATTTTTTCATATCATATTTGTTTTAAACATCGCTTTTGTAGAATCTCACAACGATCTAAAATAATCATATTCTTTTTAATATCCCGCACTCATCTTCATTTTATCTCAGCTTTCAAACACATATAATTTGGGCTGAATTAATTCTGCTTTATGAATTTCACCTGAAAGTTCATATCTTTATCACCTCAATATTCCGGACTGCGAAACCTCATATTACTGCTCAAATACCTTCTATAGCTATGAAAAACCTGTTTCATCTCTCAGGAAAATTTGTCTTCACAATACTCCTTTTTTTCCTTATAAATCCAACCGGAAATATCTTACTGGCTCAGGAATACTCCGAACAGGCAGCCGGCGATCTGGTATGGTCGGATGAGTTCGAGGGATCGGGTCCTATAGATGGCACCAAATGGGAACGTCAGGAATACAACCGTAAAAATAATAATGCAGGTCCCGATGGCTGGTGGAGCAAGGAAGATTCCTACCTCGATGGTACAGGCAATCTGGTTATCCGTGTCCGTGAGATACCCGATAAAAATAACGATGGTGACTCCTGCGACTATTCTTGCGGGGCACTTCGTACCAAAGGAAAGTTTTCAAAACTTTATGGGAAATATGAAATACGCTGCAAACTACCTACTCAGTCCGGCTGGTGGGTCGCTTTCTGGATGATGCAGGGAAATGTGGGGGGCATTGGTAACGGAGGTGTGGATGGAATGGAGGTTGATATTATGGAGGGATTTGGTTGGACAAACCTTATAAACAATGCTTTTCACTGGGACGGGTATGGGGATTTTCATAAAAGTACCGGCAGACAATTCAGACCGGCAGGTATCAGGGAGGGTTTTCACACATTTGCCATGGAATGGTACCCGGAAATGTATATCTTTTTTATCGATGGTAAGGAAACATTCAGGTCTATCGGAGGCGGTGTGTGCAAATATCCCGGATATATTAAAGTAACCGGCGAAATTTCAACCGAAGCGTGGGCAACAACTCAGTATTGGTCCAGCACTATTAATAATGCTGTTTATCCCGACTCCTTTCTGGTTGATTATGTGCGTGTTTATGATGTGGGAAAATACGTGTTTCCTGCTGGCATCAGCTCGGTTTCAGGAATCAATCCTGTCAAACTCTATCCCAATCCAGGCCAGAATCAGATTAACCTCAGCTGGGAACCTGTTGTTTATCCCAACAATCCGGAAATCGCCATCTACAATACAACCGGCAGGCTTATAAAATCATTCGGACCAGTAGAGAATAATTCCACTCTCCCCATTCATGATCTTAGCAAAGGCATTTACATTATTTCGATTTCAGGGGATGGGAATACCGGGTATTTGAGGTTTGTGAAGATTTAGAAAAAATTGACTTTTTAGAACTTGTATAAAAATACCAGCAACCCCCTGGTATTTGAAAAGGATTTGCCATCCGTTACTCCTCCTTTTTTATCACCGTTTGCTTTGCCATATGTTGCAATAGTGTGCTCAATTTCAAATCCGATATCGAGTTTTCCGGATATGAAAAGAATGCGGGGTGAAAGCCTGTATACCTTATCAATATTCGAACCTCTGGCATAGTAGATTTCTTTTTTATAGTAAGCATCTGTTTGGATACTATCGCTTGAACCAAGGTTTTTTGAATATCCAGCAAATAATCCAAATTGAATCTTTTTGCCATGGGTATTCAAATCAAGCCATAAGGATCCAGTATTTAAACTTGCAAATTCTTTTGCACCGGTGAGAGAATCGCTTATCTGACGAACTGCATAACCACCGAGCATACTCATGTCATATGCATTTTGTGCAACAATCCCATCTATTCTTAGTGTAACAGGTTTAAATTTTAATTTTACAAATGCCGTTGCAGAAATACTTCCAATTGTTTCTGAAGATTCAAATGTTCTTGTTTTTGTATAGTCAACTGTATATAGCTCGGGCATTAAGGTTTTATAGTCAACTCCAGCTCCAAATAAATTTTCACTTGAATCGGGCATAAATTGCATTTGAAAATGAGCACCTGGAATGCTTGCATTTCTGAGAAAATTTGAACAGGCTACAACAGACGAGGTATATTCCCCGCTTACTGATTTTGTATATACGGGACCGGCGCTGGCAAAATCTCGTTGTGAGTAAGCACTGGCGAACAATTTTAAACCTCCGAAAGTTTTACTGACCCGGATTTGCGGATTGCGGGAAAAAGCCTGAAAAGGTGCGCCGGTATTGAATGATAAAACGCCCGGAAACGACTCTGCAATAAACATCGGATGCCAGTATTGACCAACCAGTAGTTCAGTAGATTTCCAGTTTAGCTTTACGAAGGCGTGTCTTAGCCTGAATCCGTTCAGATCGCCAAAGTTATTGTTTTCGTTTCCAAAAAAATCGGCCTCTAATACTCCTGAGGTCTTTGCGCCAAAAGCATCAGGAGCGGTTATGCTTCCTTTTAATCTAGTCTGAATGGAGAGCATATTGAATGAAGGCTTGTCATTTATATCTTTATTGTTTGCATCAAGCAATACATTTTCCGGATAAAGCAGGAAATGTCCTTCACGTATGCAACCCGACTGACGGGTATCGTAGAATATATCGGTTTTTACAAAACCCGAAAAACTGATACCAAACTTCGGAGCTTCTTTATTTTCCTGAGAATAGGAAATAAAGGGAAAAACAATTAACAATGCCAGCGTAAATACATTAGTCTTCATGATTCTGCTATTCAAAATTATTTTTATCGGGAGGAAACAATTGCTCAATTATGGTTCTGTCTTCGGGAGGTTTTCCCATCAGAACATTAAAATTATTTTGTGCGGTAAAATTGTCCTTCCAGAGAATAATGGCTTTGGTATAGCATTCAACTGCCTCA
>CAYOLQ010000071.1:0-2776 GCA_964404825.1 uncultured Chitinophaga sp. | reverse complement strand
CTGCCTCATTTTGCTTGTGCTGATGTCTGAGGACGATTCCCAGATTGGTGTAACAAACCGACAACCGCCGGGGTGTTTCATTCCGGGCTAAAACTAAATCTTCAACTCTTTTATTCAGGATCCTATTGTAATTTCTCCCGCGAAAAGCTAAATCATTTTCAGGGAAAAATGGTCTGACTTTATTCAATAATTCAGCTTCGGATAATGAATCATTACTCTCTAACCAGGCGGTATATAAAGCAATGGCTGAATCGATATTCAATCTTGCCAGCTCCAGCAATTCTGCCTTTTCGGCACTGTCCTTATCGCTGTACAGAGCCATGCTGATATATGCTGAGCCTCTGTTATTATAAACAATACCGGGTTCGTAGGATGTACTGTAACCCGGAACATTTTGCAGAATGAATTCAATGGTATCCAACAATGGAAGCGCTAATGAAAAACTATTCTCCTTCATCAGTTCATCAAAATTCCTGAACAGATATTTTGTTTCAGCTATTCGCGGATCTTCTGCTTTATTCTTTCTGTTATAATAAACATAAGCTATAACCACACTTATGCAAATAGCGATGAAAAGCCCGGTAAGTAGTTTTTTTGTTTGAGCCGATATGTTGAATATGTTTTTCAAAGTTTTGTACCAGTAAATTTGTTCCACGCAATCCCGATAGCTATCGGGACGCAAAGTGTTTATTTTAAAACTTAATAAATATTCCCTGGCAGATAATGAGTATTCTAACAGGGTTTATTGAAATGTTGTCATAAAAACCACTGAAAATCCTGATATATTCTGCCTTGACTTAATGTTAGTAATTTCTGAATCAACTATGTACATTCTCTATCAGGAATTTCTTGATTTCAACCGGTGTCGGGGTTGTAAATTTCGACACGACGATATTGGTCAGAATTGAGAGCGGGGCTCCTATCCATGCAAAATACCATACGTTTAGCCAATACTCAACAAATTCCTGACCGGGTAAACTTGCTCCCGTTTTTGCGGCAATAAAATAAGTGAGAGAGAATAATGAAATTGCAATACCAACTGCCATACCCGCCGTACCTCCGGCTCTGTTGGCACCACTCCACCAAATCCCCAGCAGAAACAAAGGGAAAATAGTACAGGCAGCCATTGAAAATGCAACTGCAACCAGTTGGGCAATCATTCCTAATTTAAGCATGGCGACTCCACCAACAATTAATCCCATAACAATAGTTCCGAAACGCGCCATTTTTAATTGAGCTTTTGCAGAAGCATTCGGGTTAATAATCTTTGTGTATAAGTCGTGAGAGAATGCTGAAGAACCGGCCACCAGTAGTCCGGAGATGGTCGAAAAGGCAGCTGAAACGGCACCTGAAGCAAGAAGGCCAACAACCAAAGGATTTAGCCCACCAAGTTGAGCTGTATAAACCACAATAGCGTCTGATGCAAGACCACCAACTTCCGGATTGGAAGAAAGAATTTTTCCAAAAACTGAATAAATAGGAGCACTCCAGTATAACAAGCAAATAAAAAATAATCCCCAAACACATGATAAACGTGCATCCCGGATTGTGGGTGTAATATAGAAACGTTGCAATACATGTGGAAGTCCAGCCGTTCCAAGCATCAGGGAAAAGCAAATTGCCATCCATTGAAATGCTGTGCTACCAGTTGACTGATCCCATGGCATGGCAAATTCAGGGCTTGGAACAATGGAAACATTATGTCCATAAGCATTTAGTAAAGCAACTCCATCCGAAATATTTGGGGCAGGAATACCCTGAACAATATCGGTTACAATTGATCCATATCCGAATTGTGGCAATAACCAGAAATAGTCAAATTTATAGGTTAAAAGAAAAGTAGGAATCAGAAATGCGATAATCAAGATAATGTATTGAACAACCATATTCTTGGTGGCTCCAATCATACCCGAAAGCATGGTATACCCTATGACTACTGATGCTCCAATAATTACTGCCCATGTATAATCAATTCCCAGAATCCATTTGAACATTAACCCAACACCTCCGAACTGACCAACACAGTAGGCAAAAGAAATTAAAATAGTGAAAACAGCACTGGTAGCTCTTAAGCCTTGAGAATAATATCGGTCTCCAATAAAATCAGAAGCTGTGAATTTGCCATATTTCCTAATTTGTCCTGCCATTAAAACCAGCAAAAGAACATAGCCCCCGGTCCAACCTACTACATAAGCCAAACCATTATATCCGGTAGTGTACATCATACCAGCCATTCCGAGAAAGGAAGCAGCACTCATCCAGTTTGCGCCAATAGCCATTCCAGAACTTATATTAGATATTTTCCTTCCCGCTGCATAATAATCGGTTGTGTCCTTTGCTCTGGAAAGAAATCCAACCATTACAAAAGTAGCAAGCATCAGAATTAAAATAATGGCCGGTCCCACTTTAAAACTCCCCTCAAGTTGGGTTAAACTACCGGCATAAGATAAAGCGGGTAATACTATTATGCTTAGTATTAAAAATATCTTTTTCATCATATTTTTTTATTATTAAGATGATAACCGACCTGCATGAATCTGAATCATTTCAAATAAGTATGGAGAACATGCGGGTCTCATTTAGTATTTATTGTGATTTTGGTATTTATTCAATTATTGAACATTCCTTTTGAATCTGTGTAATCCTTATGCTGTAAAACAAACTCATTAATACAAACAGGATTAGCAGAAACTCTGCTGTATAGAAATAATGAAAAGGAAATCCCAGAAATTTCGTGTCTGTTAAAAATGACTGATTATGTGTAAGGTACAATTTC
>CAYOLQ010000070.1:8664-18523 GCA_964404825.1 uncultured Chitinophaga sp. | reverse complement strand
CTGCAGACAGGATTGTTGAACTTTCGTACCTCAAAATTGAACGTAACGGAAATGAAATCAGCAAAACAATGCTGATTAACCCTACAATTCCCATTCCTCCCGAATCAACTGCAATTCATGGTATTACTGATGAGGATGTAAAAGATTCTCCTACATTTCAGTCAATAGCAAAAAACCTGGCTAATGAAATCGAAGGTTGCGATCTGGCAGGTTATAATTCAAATAAATTCGATATACCGCTTCTGGCAGAAGAATTTCTGAGGGCAGATGTAGACATCGATATGATGAAACGGAAATTTATTGATGTTCAGGTTATTTTCCATAAAATGGAGCAACGAACTCTTGGAGCCGCCTATAAATTCTATTGCAACCGGGATCTGGAAAATGCGCATAGTGCTGAGGCCGATACCAGGGCAACCTATGAGATTCTGAAAGCTCAACTTGATCGCTATCCCACTCTGGAGAACGATATGGCCTCCCTCTCGGAATTCTCAGCTCATAACAAAAATGCAGATTTTGCCGGTAGAATTATCTTTAATGATAAAAAAACAGAAGTCTTTAATTTCGGAAAATACAAAGGGCAATCTGTTGAAGAAGTTCTGGCCAAAGACCCGGGATATTATGGATGGCTCATGAGCGGTGATTTCCCCTTGCATACCAAAAAAGTTTTTACGAATATTAAGCTTAGGAATTTCGGAAAGTAGCAGAACAATCCCTTGAGCTAAAAAGTCTTCAAACTAAAATAAACTCCCATGAAAATAATCTGCATCGGCCGAAATTACCACGAACATGCTAAAGAACTGAATAATCCGGTTCCGTCAAAACCGGTGTTCTTTATGAAGCCCGATTCGGCTCTCGTAATCCGGAACAGACCATTTTTTTACCCTGACTTTTCAAATGAAATTCATCACGAACTTGAAGTAGTTATCAAAATTGACCGTTTGGGAAGATCCATTGAAGAGAAATATGCATCCAGATATTTTTCACAAATTGGACTGGGAATTGACTTTACTGCCCGCGATTTACAGGCGGAATGTAAGAAGAACGGACTTCCCTGGGAAATTGCCAAAGGTTTTGATTATTCAGCTCCGGTAAGTAAATTTTTTCCTGTTACGAACTTCAGTGATATTCATAAGCTGAATTTTCACCTCGATATCAACGGAAATCGTGTTCAGACCGGTAATACCTCGGAAATGATCTTTTCTTTTGAACACATTATTTCCTATGTTTCACAATTCGTTACTCTTAAAACCGGAGATCTTATTTATACAGGCACACCTGCCGGGGTAGGACCGGTAAAGCTTGGAGATAGGCTGACAGCCTATCTTGAGGAAGTTAAATTAATGGATTTTTATGTCAAATGAGTTCACAGGACTTTAGGACACCACTCTTTCCTGAGACTCTCAAAAAATGTCTTTTCATACATTCCCTGATGTTCGCTGATTGCCGATGAACATAAACTTTCTACAGAGTTTACTCCGCCGAGAATCTGTCTGTAGAAAAACTTCACAATATGCACCGGACCATGATCAATGCTTTTCCCTGTGGGATCTTTCCTTAGCTGTGCATTGTATTGTCTGAAAAAGTTTTCCAATGTATCGTAGCGGGGAGCATGTTCTTTTATCATACCGGGCAGTTGGATGCAGGCCGACATGAAATTTCCAAATCTGCGACTTGCATTTGAAATAACCTGCTGTCCAAGTTCTTCGATTGAGATCCCCCGTAATAAATAAATCTCGCTGTACCTGTAAATGCCGCTGTAACTGAAGGCATCCAGATCATCACAGATGTTCAGAATTGTAAGAAGATTTACAGAATTACCGGTTGTTAGTCCGGGAGCAAACACATATGACTTGTCATCGTGATGTTCAATTGCATGAAGAATTTTTAAACTGCTGTCATTTAGCGGGATCTGATTGCTCACCATCCATTTTTCACACAATTGTTTACTTTCCGTACCATGATCTTCATCTCTGTTGATACTCATCCCTGTGTCGTGAAAGAAAATGGCTATTATCAATTCTTCCATTGATCTTTGGTCGATAACAATTCCCCGGATTGAAAGCTCTTCTAAAAGTTTTCGAGCAATATTCCATACTCTGAGATGGTGCTCTTCATTGTGGGAAGGCAAAGCTTCAGTTGCGAAAATTTCTTTAACATGTGAGTATAGCGATGCAAGATATTTATCTTCAGTAGCCTGCAATATTTTTTTGAATTCTTCTGACATCAGTTTCTGAATTTTTTCGATACTGCACGACCGTTTAGATATATGTCAGTTTCAGCATATTTGTTTTCCCTCTTTCCAGAAGTGGCATACTTCCAACGCTTACGATTACATCCCCCGGTTTAATCAGATTTTTTTCTTTGAGAAATTGAATCGAAGAATTAATATATTCCTCCATGGTCTGGTATTGGGTTGATTCGAATGCCCTGACTCCCCAAACAAGACTCAGAACGGGCAAAAGACTTTTATTTACCGTAAAAGCAAAAATGTTGGCTTTCGGACGATAGGAAGCAATGCGGAACGCAGTATACCCTGAATGTGTAAATGTAAGAATTGCTTTGGCCTGGGTCTGTTCAGCCATAGTGCAGGCATTATAGCATATAGAATCTGGTAAAAAGGTGAGGGAGAAATCTTTTGGCGGATGGTTTCTGAAATATTTGAATCCGTTACCTTCTGTCCAGTCAATAATTTTTTGCATGGATTGAATTACTCCCACCGGAAACTTACCTGTGGATGTCTCTCCGCTGAGCATAAGTGTATCTGCACCATCCAGTACAGCATTGGCTACGTCGGTAGCTTCAGCCCTTGTGGGACGGAAATTGGTAATCATACTTTCCATCATTTGCGTTGCAATAATTACCGGTTTGGATTGCATGATACATTTTTCAACAATCTGCTTTTGTAGCATGGGAACCCTGTCGAAATCAACCTCGACACCCAAATCTCCTCTTGCAACCATTATGGCATCGGTCATATCGATAATCTGGTCGATCTCATCAATGGCCTCAGGCTTTTCAATTTTTGCCACTATCCGTGTGCTTTTGCGGCTTTGTTTTATAAGTTTTTTAAGGTCAATTATGTCGTTTACCGACCTGACAAAGGAAAGAGCTATCCAGTCGACATTATGTTCCAGCGCAAAAAGAGCATCTTCAATATCTTTTTCAGTGAGGCTGGGCAGGGAAACTTTTGTGTTGGGTAGGTTAACACCTTTTTTAGAAGACAGAAATCCACCGTAAATAACTCTGGTTGTAACTGTATCTTTTAAATTGCTGGCAATAACTTCGAGTTTAATTTTACCATCGTCTATGAGGATTATTTCTCCAACTTTTACATCTTTTGGCAATAATTCATAGCTCATATATGCCTTTTCAGCAGTTCCTTCGCATTTCTCCGATACCAGTTTAAACTCTCTGCCGTTAATAAGTTCTGCACCGTTATTCTGCATTACACCGATCCGGAGTTTCGGTCCCTGCAGGTCGGCAAGGATCGCAACATTTGCATCAAGCTCAGCATTTAATTCGCGTATGGTAAGTATATTTTTAAGATGATCTTCATGAGAACCGTGAGAAAAATTCAAACGGCAAACATCAATTCCTTCTTCAAACATCTGCCGTAACACATTTTTATCCTGTGAGGCAGGTCCAAGTGTGGCAATTACTTTGGTATGGGAGCGTTCATGTCTCATAGTATAGCTTTAATTCAACGTAAAGCTATGAAAAAAATGTTAACAAGTTAACTGGAAATTGAAGGAGGTAGTAAGTTAATTTTTCGCGATTCTGTTGCTAAAACCCACTTTCAGACATCAAAATCTAATTCTGATTGGGGACAAAGATTGTTTATGACAGATTACTTTTCTCTTTCAACTGTAATCCTGCCAAAATCCATTACACAGTTATACCGGTAGCTTTTATGCGGTTGTATTGAAACACCTATAGAGTCGTAATCGGGGCTAAGCATATTTACACGGTGTCCAAGATTGGAAATATCCTCGTCAATCAACAGTTTTATAACAATGTCAATGGACTTATCATAACCGTAGGCACAATTTTCCGCAACGCTGTTGTATTTTTTCATTAGTGGTTTGAACCGGGCTTCAAATCGCTGATGTCCAACCTGTCCGTTTTTACCGGTTTTTTCGGCATGACCTTTTGCCACACTATATAAATCCTTTTCAGGGTAAAGCAGGGGGAGATTTTTAACCGGTTTCAAATCCCTGTAAAGTGATTTGGTATATTTGGTTTTTTCCTCACCTACAAGGTAGGTGTCGAGAAATGTTTCGGAAAAAAGCTGTCCGTCGGTTCTTGCAAGGTTTGTGAGCAAGATCACCAGTTTTTCCTCAGTGCTCAGATAATCAGCTGAAACTGCAGTATTCGCATTAGCTATGATTAATGAATCCCAGCGGTTCCATACTTTTTTATCAACATATTTCTGTGCCGACAGAAATACACCAGGAATGACAAGAAAAAGGGTAAATACTAATTTCTTCATTTTTACATGGGAGTATAGAACTTATAACTTCCCTGATTAAAAATTGTTCAATAATCCTGCATGAACTGATTGCTGTTTTGTACAATTATTCCGCCAGTTAATTCCACCCTGTTCCATTTGGCTGGCAAAAATGGCAGTGGAGAGAAATACCGGGAGTGTTCCGTCAGGAATTATCGTGCCAGGAATTTCCCTGGATATCCCGAATCATAAAAATATCATAATTGTTATATACAAAAAAACCGAGCTTTTTATACAACCGTCGGGCAATGGCATTATCCTTATGTACCTCCAGTTTAATCTGGTAACCTGCTTTTTTCAGGTATTCAATGGTTTCCTGACCTAGCCGCATTCCAAGCCCTTTCCCCTGATATGCTGGTTTTATTGCAAAGTGATGAAGGTGCATTCTTCTTCCGTCGAACGTAATCCAGCAGGATCCAATTATCATTCCAGCCCCGGTATCTTCCATTATCAGAAGTTTACCTCCAATTTTGAGACAATTCCGGATAACTTTCTCATTATCCCCCCGTTCAGGATTGCCTATACCCGTTTCCTTCCAGAGTTTTAACAGCTGGGGATAGTCGGTGGATACGTAGTCTCTGGTTATAATTTTATCATCTGTCATTTTTCTTCTACATAAAGCTGACCGGTTTCGAAACGGACAACAATTACTTTTGAACCTTTTTCAATAAACCCGTTTTCGGATTTGGCATCATAGATTTCTTTGCCTATTTCTACTTTTCCCGAAGGACGGAGTACTGTATATGCAGTTCCTTCAAGACCCACAAGTTGATTTTCTGAAAGGTCAGCACTTGTGAACCCGTCTTCCTTTTGTTGTGTTTCGGTTAATGCAATTCCGGGAAATGCCTTTGACGTAATAAGTTTACGTCCAAAATAAATAGACGCAACGACTGCAAAGAGCACTGAAAGTATAACAATCATCAATGCTTTCATTACTGTGTTTATTGCAAGAGGTATATCGCCTCCGTCGAATACAAGATTATCAACCATTGCCATTGTAAGTCCTGATACCATCATAATAATACCGGCAATACCGGCAACCCCGAATCCCGGAAGTGCGAAAATCTCTACAGCAAGCAGAATTAAACCGAGGATAAAAACAAGGATTTCCCAGTTCTCTGCCAATCCCTCCAGATACAACGGGGCAAAATAGAGAACTGCTCCAACTGCAGCGGCAGCAAGCGGAAATCCGATGCCTGGTGTCTGAAGCTCAAAATAGATTCCACCGATAATCAGCATGATAAGCAAACTGTGTATAACCGGATTGAGGAGGAAATTTATAATGATATCCAGGGTTGTGGGTGTAAACTCTATAATCTCATAGTTATCAAATCCTGCTTTTTCCATGATATCAGCTGCACTGGTTACGATCCCTTCGCAAAACCCGTATTTAACAGCCTCTTCAGCGGTAAAGGTCAGAACCTTGCCACTATCGCTTATCTCCGGGACAACCATAGAGGGGTCAACCATGGCTTCGGCAATGTGGGGATCGCGCTTCCATTTGATCAGCGTATCGGATCCGGATATAATGGTGTCTTTTCCATGGGCCTCGGCAGTAGCGCGCATCGTAGCCCGCATATACGACTGGTATTTATCCGGAACCTGCTCACCGGTCTGATTAACAACTGTTGCAGCTCCCATCTTTCCGCCGGCCCGCATATAAATGCTGTCGCATGCAATAGAAATAAGGGCTCCGGCAGATGCAGCATTATCGTCAATGAAAATATATACGGGAATTCTGCTGTTCAGGATTTTTGTACGGATACTGTCGGCTACATCAACCAGCCCACCATAGGTATTCATCTGAATAAGAATAATATCAGCCTTTAGCCGCTCTGCTTCTGCAAAACTCTTCTGGGTAATCCTCCACATTGGTTTTGCTATCTGATCGTCTATTCTGAATTTATATACAACGATCCCGGGTTTCTCGTCATTATTAATTTCTCCTGCAGAAACAAAAAGGAGTATGGATATCAGTAAAAACAGATATTTCATGACCATCGAAGGATTTTTCATAATCATTTTTTATTTTGGAAAATCACGAATTAAATGTAAGAATAAATTCATTCCTTCCTGCATAGATGGGTTGATTTCATGAATAATATTCTCGTTCAGATAGGAGGGGAGGTCTATCGTTTTGAATTGAGGTTGGGAAGCCATTTCCTTCGCAAGACGCACTTTATGAGTAATACCAAAGTTGAGAGCTTCGTTAAATTTCTTCCCAAATCCCGGTGATAATGGCATTACCGATCCCCAGAAAGCAAAAAGGAAAGGCAATCCTGTATATTTTGTCCATTCACCGGCCAAATCGGTAACAAAAAATTCCTTCTGATGATGAAAGTGAAACGCCCGGTCTCCGATGATTAGCCGAGCTTCACCGGTATTGAAATCTTCATCCTCAAACCCCGGATGTGCATCAACGAAAACCGGATTAATTTTCCAGAAATCCCTGCATAACAACCGGGTTAGCATTACCGAAGTTCTTGACTGGTAATCGAGAACAATTTTAGTTATTTCGGAAAGGGGAGAGGCGGATGCAAGTATTACCGACAAAACATTTCCGTTTGCACCGATACCATATTCCGAGACCTGAAAAACCCCGGGTATTTCATTTTTTATTACTACAGGAACTAGCCCGATATCTGCTTTTCCTGAAAGAAGCTTGCTGTAGCAATCGGATGGAGTGTCAAGACTTAATACAATCTCATTTTGGAGGGAGTAATTCTGTAAACCGTATATAAATGGGATGGAATTTGTGTATTTTACAGCAGAAACTTTTATCTTGTTCATAGGAAACCTTCAGAATTAGTCTACGAAAATATGAATTCGTTTTGAATTATTTCCTTCATTTAGTAACACATTCTCCCCACTCAAAAAAAACTCTTAACTTTGTTATGCAAATATAAAAAGTATGAACCTCGATAATTTAACAGCAATTTCTCCGGTTGATGGCAGGTACCGATCGAAGACTGAGGATCTTGCCCGGTTTTTTTCTGAATATGGACTTATACGATACAGGCTCTGGGTAGAAATTGAATATTTCATTTGCCTTATCGACTCAGGCATAACAGGCCTCAAAAATCCCGGGGAAGTACTTTTTAAAAAATTGCGGGAAATTCATACCGGTTTTTCACATTTGGACGCGCTCAAAATCAAAGAGATAGAAAAGACTACCAATCACGATGTTAAAGCAATCGAGTATTTTCTGAAAGATAAATTTGACGAACTCGGTCTGCAGGATTACAAAGAATTCATCCATTTCGGTTTAACCTCTCAGGATATTAATAACACAGCCGTTCCTGCCTCCCTTAAAGATGCCTTGGAAGAAGTCTATTTTCCGGAATTGGAATCCATTATTGTAAAACTGGATGAACTTTCTGCCGGTTGGAAAGATATACCCATGCTTGCCAGAACGCACGGACAGCCGGCTTCTCCAACGCGCCTCGGAAAAGAAATACTGGTTTTTTCAGAACGGATTAAAAAACAGCTTGTTCAGGCACGAACTATTCCCTTTTCAGCTAAATTCGGTGGAGCTACCGGAAATTTAAATGCGCATGTGGTAGCTTATCCGGCATTTGACTGGGTTAAATTCAGTAACCATTTTGTAAATGATGTGCTTAAACTGGATCGATCCCAAACAACCACTCAGATTGAACATTACGATAATCTTGCGGCCCTTTGCGATGCCCTGGCAAGGATAAATAATATACTTCTCGATTTCAGCAAGGATATGTGGACGTATATCTCCATGGATTATTTCAAGCAGAAAATTAAGCAGGGTGAGATTGGATCTTCTGCAATGCCCCATAAAGTAAACCCTATCGATTTTGAAAATGCCGAAGGAAATTTTGGTATTGCAAATGCCGTATTTCACCATCTTTCCTCCAAATTGCCCGTTTCAAGGTTACAAAGGGATCTTACTGATTCCACGGTAATCCGGAATATTGGTGTTCCATTGGCCCATTCATTGCTGGCTTTTAAATCCCTTGAAAAAGGCATCAGTAAATTGCTGATTAATGAAGATAAAATTTCTGCAGATCTTGAGAATAACTGGGCTGTGGTTGCTGAAGCAATTCAAACAATTTTACGCAGAGAAGGCTATCCAAAACCCTATGAAGCCTTACTGGCCCTCACGCGCACCAATAAGCAAATTGATAAGCAGGCAATTCACGACTTTATCGATCATCTTGAACTCAGGCAGGCTGTAAAAGAGGAATTAAAGATTATTACACCAAAAAACTATACCGGATTGTAAGAAAATCCATTGTTTTTCATTTAGTTTGTGCATTATTTGTTGAATCAGAATAGAATTAGAAGCGCTATAATGAAAGGTCTCTCCAGAATTATCCAATATCTGATACCCTACAAAGGATTGGCGTTTCTGAGCATATTTTTCGTCTTTTTATCGGCATTTTTTTCCCTCTTTAGTCTCGCTCTGGTGGCACCCTTTCTTAAAGTTTTATTCGGTGAAACAGATCTGGTTACCCAACCCGGTGAGTTTGCAATAAATGTAAATGCAATAGTTCATTACTTTAATTATATCCTTAGCCAGATAATCATTGGCAGGGGAAAAGTTCATGCACTTGTTTTTGTGGGGATCATGGTTCTGGCAACATCACTTTTTAAAAACCTTTTCCTTTATTATTCAAAGTATTTTATGATCCCCATTCGCACAGGGATTGTCAGGGAACTCAGAAACAAAGTTTTTAAAAAGGTGCTTGTTCTTCCGCTCGGCTTTTTTTCAGAAGAACGCAAAGGCGATATCATGTCGCGCATGGCTCAGGATGTTCAGGAAATCGAAGTTTCAGTTGTAAGATCCCTCGAAATGGTTTTTAGGGATCCGATTCTGATTGTAACCTACCTTGCCGCTTTGTTTTATATGAGTCCGAAACTTAGTCTCTTCGTTCTTATTTTATTACCCGTTGCAGGTCTCATAATCGGCAGAATCGGAAAAACCCTTCGATCCACTTCATTGCAGGGTCAGAAAAAACTGGGTTTAATCATGTCAGTTTTTGAAGAAACCCTTGGTGGACTTCGAATTGTAAAGGCTTTTAATGCCGAGGAAAAGATGCGCGCACGATTCGAGAGCACGAACAATATGTTTACCCGTTTGCAGGAGAAAATCTACCAGAGGCAGCAGCTGGCCAGCCCGATAAGCGAGTTTTTGGGAATTATGGTGATGGTTATTGTTCTGTGGTACGGTGGAGCAATGGTTTTGGGTGAGGATAGTACTTTGAGTTCTTCAGTTCTCATAACTTACCTGGTGGTTTTTTCCCAGATTATTAATCCTGCTAAGTCTGTTACAACTGCCTATTATAATATTTTAAAGGGATTAGCCTCCAGTGACCG
>CAYOLQ010000070.1:0-8564 GCA_964404825.1 uncultured Chitinophaga sp. | reverse complement strand
ATTGATGTCACCTCAGGTGAAGTTCTCATCGACGGTGTAAATGTTAAGGATTTTAAGTTGCACGATTTGCGAAAACTCATGGGAATTGTTAGTCAGCAATCAATCTTATTTAACGATACCTTTTTTAATAACATCGCCTTCGGAATGAATGATGCCAGGGAAGAGGATGTGATTGCAGCTGCCAAAGTAGCCAACGCCCATGATTTTATCATGGAAACACAGAACGGTTATTATACTAATGTTGGTGAAGGAGGGAGTAAAATGTCTGGTGGGCAGCGCCAAAGGATAAGTATTGCCAGAGCTGTTTTAAAAAATCCTCCGATTCTCATTCTTGATGAAGCAACCTCTTCGCTTGATACCGAGTCTGAAAGATTGGTGCAGGAAGCAATTCTGAACCTCATGAAAAACCGGACATCGATCGTGATTGCTCACCGTCTTTCAACGGTAAAGCATTCCGACCTGATAATTGTTCTGGATGAAGGACGAATCGTTGAAGTTGGAAAGCATGATGAATTACTCGAAATTAAAAGCGGAGCTTATAAAAAGCTTCACAAGTTACAGATGTATTAATTCCTGACAAAGAATGAAGATCAGTGGTTTTTCAATGGGAAAAAATGCAGTGAAGCTCTACTATCCCATGAAGCAGGCGGTAATGTCAATCCTTCCTATTGTAGATGAATTTGTTGTTGCACTCGGAAACAGCGATGAAGACGATAAAACACGGGAACAGATACTTAGCATAGGGAGCGATAAAATAAAAATTATTGACACGGTGTGGGATATAGAAAAATATCCACGGGGAATGGAACACGCCCATCAGACCGATATTGCAAAAAGTTATTGTACAGGTGATTGGCTTTTCTATCTTCAGTCGGATGAGGTTATCCATGAAAAATATCTCCCGATAATCAGAAAGCGTTGCGAAGACCTTTTAGATGACAAGGAAATTGAGGGCCTGGTTTTTAATTATATTCATTTCTGGGGAGATTATGAACATCATCAGGATGGACACTGCTGGTACAGAAAAGAGATCAGGATTATCAGAAATAACCCAATCATCCATTCCTGTGAGTCGGCACAAAGTTTCCGGAAAATACCACAGTTCGATAACCTGAATTACCGGCAGCAGGAGGGAACCTATAAATTGAAAGTAGCTGATTCTGGTGCATCCGTTTACCATTATGGATGGGTGCGACCACCTGCCCTCATGCAAAGTAAAATCAAGGTATTCAGCATGAATCACCGTGGAAAAGCCTCTGTTGAGAAACAGGTGAGCGAACATTTATACGACAGGGTTTTCGATTATGGCAATCTCTCCTGTCTTACGCGATTTGATGAGAACCACCCTGCAGTTATGAAAGAATGGATCGATCAGTTTAACTGGAAACATCAGCTTCGTTATGAGGGGCAGAGGGATACCACAAATCCTATCAGGAATAAGCACGAGAAACCGAAATACAAAATTGTAAGCTGGCTGGAGAAGAATTTATTGTTTGGAAAGCGACTGGGAGAATTTAAAAATTATATCTTAATTAAGAGATAAATCCCTTCCATTTATTGCTTTTTGCAGAAATGGATTTAAATATTTCGGCTATGAAAACCAAACTGCTTAATTCTGCAATTCTGCTTGCATGTGTAGTATTCCTGTCTTCCTGCAAACAACAAAAAACTTCTCCAAACACCACTTTTTCATTTGATTTACAGGAGCTTAGCTCTCAAAATGAAATCGCAAAAATTTCCAATAGTACTAATTTTAACTCTGATGTACTCCAACTCCAGGTGAATCCGGAGAACAATCAACTGATGATTTCAGATGGATCCGATTCAATAGACTGGAAAAATTCAAAATACTTTGTATGTGATATTTACCATGCGAATGAATACAGCGCAATAATTTATATCGATTTTTACAGGAAGGTAAAAGGAACTGAAGAGGGTTTAATCGTTCAGCAGGGCGGTCAAACCTTAACTGATCCCCTTGAAAAACCAAGAATCTCGCCAAAAATGGGGATTTTACCTCAGGTAAAAACACGGCTGATTTTCCCCCTTGAATACCTTGACGGCCAGAAGATCTTTATGCAGCGCTTTCCCCGTCAGTTAAAAGGAACGGTGATGGGCCGCCGTCTGGAACCTTCTGATATAGGTAAAGTTGTAATGCGTATTGAACCTGTCAGCGCCCCTGATTTCCTCCCTGAACTGGAAATAGCTGCAATGTTTCTCACAGATAGTATTCCTCAGCCTCTTGAAAAGCTTACCACACCTGTTGTTGATGAGTTCGGGCAGTGGACTATGAAGGATTGGAAAGGAAAAATAAAGTCGGAGGATGATCTCAAAGCGGGTATGCTTAATCTGGAATCCACTGCGGGTAATTCATCTTTTCCCGATGACTGGAGCATCTACGGAGGCTGGAAACAAATGAAATTTAAACCTACAGGTTTTTTCAGAACGCATAATGATGGTAAACGATGGTGGCTGGTAGATCCTGACGGATGTGCTTTTCTGAGTGCAGGAGTTGATTGCATTCGGAACAACGTTGAAGGAGTGGTTTCCGGGCAGGAAGATATGTTTAAGTGGTTACCTGATCAGAATGACAGCCTTTTTTCGGATGCTTACAGAAAGCGAGGACAAGATATGATACAGTTCGATTTTCTGAAAAGTAACCTGATACGGGTATATGGTAATGAATGGAAAATGAAATGGGAAGAAATAACAGCCGGTTTGCTCCGGCAATGGAGTGTAAACACTATTGCCAACTGGTCCGATCCTGAATTCGCAAAAAAAGCTAAATTGCCTTATGTACTGAACATGTCCCGTTTCCCTACTTCTGAAACGCTTATATATCGTGATTTTCCTGATGTTTTTAGTGAACAATACGCCGCAAATTGTATTGAATTTGCCAGGCAGCTTGAACCGGTAAAAAACGATCGGTATCTGATCGGATATTTTTTAAGCAATGAACCTCATTGGGCATTTGGAGATAATAATCTGGCATTTGAGATGTTTGCCACAAATACACAATCAGCCACCAGAAGTAAAATGGGTGAATGGTTAAAAGAAAAATACAATAACAACATTTCCTTATTCAATGAGGCATGGAAGCTGAATTTCGCAGAGTTCAATAACCTTAACGAATTGGTTATGAAAGATTCCCCATCGGATGCCTGCTGGAACGATTGCAATGAATTTTCAGGGATTATGGTCGACCAGTACATCAAACAGGTATGCGATGAGGTAAAGAAGGTTGACAATAATCACCTGAATCTCGGGATGCGGTATGCGTGGATTAGTTCGGAGCTTTGTTACAGAGCAGGAGCATGGTTTGATGTTTTCTCTATAAACGGATACAGTTTTCCTGGCCCTCCTGAAACTGCTGAAATTGCAAGAAGAAGCGGCAAACCTGTGATTATTGGCGAATACCATTTTGGATCAATTGACCGGGGTTTACCGGCAAACGGTATCCAGGGTGCTGAAAACCAGCAGGCAAGGGGTGAAGCCTATCGTTATTATCTCGAACAGGGATTTACCAGACCCGAACTTATTGGAATACATTACTTTCAATGGATGGATCAGCCTGTATTCGGAAGATTTGACGGGGAGAATTATAACATCGGTTTCCTCGATATATGTATGAATCCTTACACTGAACTTACAGATCAGGCCAAAATATCGCATGAAAGAATGTACAAAGTTGCCAGCGGGGAGGAAAAACCATTTGATAAGGTAATCAGGAAAATGCCTCAGATTTTCTTCTGATTATTTATGCCATAATAATTCATCCGGGATTTCAGTCTTACTTCCTGTGGGATCTTTATACATAAGTTTCAGTCCGCTTCCACCACCTGCCTGAAAAAATGACAAACTTATTGTATGAAATCCTTTGCTGAGAAATACTGCTCCCTGTCTTTCAGTAACCGCATGGAGACCATCGTGAATAATTACATCCTCACCATCGATGGTAAGTTTTGAACCGTCATCAGATGCAAGAAAGAAATCATACAAACCATCAGCCCTGGCTTCGAAGTATCCTGTATAATACAAGCCGAAATTATTGGAAGGTACACCAACGGGATATACAAAATTCTTTTCCACACCTGTTTTAACAACTGGCAGAGAAGGGAAATCAGGGATTCTGGCCCAAATACCATCATACTGCTTGTACATTAAGCCTGCCTTAAGTTCCTTCTTTTCAAGTTTATTGGCTGATTTTGCAATAAAGATGCCCGAAAGCTCCAGCGTTACAACCGAATGTGCCGGCATGGTAATTTCAATGATTCCGTTTTTTAAACTGAAACCATTGAAGGCAGTAATTCCTATATAGTCAGGATCTTCGAATGTGTTGTGCGCATTCAGTTCCTTTGAATTAATAATGGTTCCGGAAATTTTTTCAACATCATATCCCTTTACATTGCATGTGATTTTTTCATCTTTATTGGGATTAAGGTTGCAGACAGAAATATGCATTTTTCCGGTTTTATCAATTGATGATGATACATTCAGTGCAGGAATTGATGCATTGTTATAAATGTAGTTTTCGCTGACAAGTTCTGTTGGAACCAGAATTGCATCCTGATGAACCTTGTACATATCAAATACATGGTATGTTGGTGTCAGCAGCATCTTTTCCCCATCGGTAAGCACCACAGCCTGAAGCACATTAACAACCTGGGCAACGGCCGCCATTCGTACGCGGTCACAATGATTATTGAATATATTTAAATTTATGCCTGCAATCAAGGCATCTCTCAATGTATTCTGTTGAAATAGAAAACCCGGGTTAGTTCCCGGTTCAACGGTATACCATGCTCCCCACTCATCAACAACGAGTGAAACATTTTTCCCGGGATCGTATTTGTCCATTATTGCAGAGTGTTTCGTTACCAGCTCTTCCATTTTAAGAGTTTTCTGCAACATGCCAAACCAGCTTGCTTCAGTGACGTTTGTAGCTGTTTCTCCATTTGCAAAAGTATAATGGTGCAAAGCCAATCCCCAGATGCTTGCTCCCATTTCACGCATCACAACTTCTGTCCAGTTATAATCATCGCCATTGGGTCCGACTGCAATTTTATTAATACTGTTACTGCCGTAGTTTCTCATGAAATTTCCATATTGCCTTGCCAGATCGGCATAAAATTCTGGTCGCATATTTCCACCGCATCCCCAGGATTCATTACCGATTCCCCAGTATTTTACACCCCAGGATTTTTCCTGACCGTTGGCTTTACGCAAATCGGTCATGGGACTTACATTATCTGAATTTACATACTCCACCCACTGAGACATTTCCTGAGCTGTTCCGCTCCCCAGATTAGCACTGATATATGGCTCTGCGCCAAGCTGCCTGCATAACTCCATAAACTCATGGGTTCCAAAGCTATTGTCTTCAGTAACTCCGCCCCAGTTTGTGTTAATCATCGATGGCCTCTGA
The DNA here is from genome assembly GCA_964404825.1 of uncultured Chitinophaga sp. GTDB lineage: Bacteria > Bacteroidota > Bacteroidia > Bacteroidales > JACJXF01. The sequence continues at coordinate 3,139 of CAYOLQ010000070.1, read as the reverse complement.
TTTGCCATGCCAATACCGTCACGCCAGTGATATTCATCTGCAAAACAACCACCGGGCCAGCGAAGAGCAGGTACCTTTATGTTTTTTAAGGCCGAAACAACATCGTTGCGGAGACCATTTGTATTTGGAATGGGCGAGTCTTCACCAACCCACATACCTTCATATATACAATGACCCAGATGCTCTGAAAAGTGTCCGTAAATATTCCGGTTAATCCGGGATTTTGCCTGAGTGGCATCAACTGTAAGACTGTTTTGTGCATAACATGTTGCGCTAAACATGATGAAAAGCACATTAATGAAAAAAGCGTTTTTCGTTTTCATATTTGAGGTTGGTTAGCAGGTAGTTATCAATCATTTAAGCCTGAGGGTAATGGTTATCTACCCCGGGCTCCGGGAGTCATTAAATTTTCCCCTTATTCTTGTCTATTAATGCAACAATCGATTTTACTGATTCATGGGTATTCAGATTGTCAACCGGAGTATTCAAACAATAATCAACCAACTGATTAATGGACGAAGTGGCAACATGCATGCGGGTATCAGAAGAAGCATAATATATAAATACCTCATCTTTTTCGTTTCGAATCCAACCGTTGGTAAACAATACATTGGAAACATCTCCAACTCGTTCCTCATTTTCAGGTGCCATAAAATGTCCCCCCGGTGTGGCAATTACTTTCCAGGGTTCTTTCAGATCAGTCATAAACATATAAAGAACATATCTCAGACCGGCTGCGCATCCGCGAACTCCGTGGGCCAGGTGAAGCCACCCTTTGTCGGTTTTAATGGGAGCCGGACCTTGTCCGTTTTTTACTTCCTTAATGGTATGATAAAGCCTGGGCTCAATAATTCTTTCTTCGCTAACAACAGCATTTTCCATGCTGTCAATTAATGCCCAGCCAATTCCTCCCCCGGAACCCGCATCGATAAACCCATCCTGAGGCCTCGTATATAAGGCGTATTTTCCGTCAACAAATTCGGGATGCAGAACTACATTACGCTGCTGACTTTTAGTCTTTAAATCGGGCATCCGTTCCCATTTTAAAAGGTCCTTTGTTCTTACAATTCCTGCCTTTGCAACTGCAGAGGACAAATCTCCGGGTGCAGCCTTGGGATCCTTTTGTTCAGAACAGAATACTCCATAAATCCAGCCATCCTGATGCTGTGTAAGACGCATGTCATAAACATTGGTTTCATTTTTATCAACAACAGGCAGAGTGATCGGATAATCCCAGAACCGCCATTTGTTGATACCATCAGGACTCTCGGCTACTGCAAAAAATGATTTCCGGTCCCAGCCTTCAACACGCACTACCATGAGGTACTTCCCGTTCATGAATATGGCGCCGGAATTCAAAGCTGCATTGATTCCAATGCGCTGCAGGAACATCGGATTTGATTCGTAATTTAGATCGAATCGCCAGAAAACCGGAGCATGGTTACCGGTAAGAATTGGATATTTATATTTTTCATAAATACCATTATAATCGGGTAATTTTTCATTTTTTCTCGATATGAGATCCTCATGACTCCTGTTTAATTCCTGAAGTTTCTTGTCGAATGTTTTTTTGTCCATCTTGTATTTCTATTTATTCTGGTATTGGAATTATAAATGGTTTCGCTGAATGCAAAAACTCCGTTATGACAAAACTAATAATTTTCCTGAAATGAATCCCTGTCAGGAAGGTTTAGAACGGTTTTATTCAGGCGGATTTCTGTTTTTAATTTGTTGGACTTATATTTACAACTATTGAAAGCTTAAAGTTATAATGGTTAAAATCCCTATAAATGAAAGCTAAACAAACCTTGTTACCATGAAACGAACTGAAAATCAATCATCCGTGTTTTTTAAAGCCGCATCAATAATCTTTTTCTTAGGAATTACAGCTTATATCAGCGGTCAAAAAACGAATGTAAACTATGAAGAAAAAGCAGTGCCCGTTTATACCCTTCCTGATCCTTTGATATTTAATAACGGGAGTCCGGTAAAAACATCTGATGAATGGAAAAATCTCCGGCGTGGCGAGATTCTGAGTATGTTTGAAAGCGAAATGTTTGGTAAAACTCCTGCAGGGAAATTACCTGTTACATTCAAACTGACTTCAACTGACAGCCATGCTCTAGGCGGAAAAGCTACGCGAAAGGAAATCACTGCTTTTTTTACAAAAGATCATAAGGGACCTTCGATGGTAATTCTGATTTACCTGCCCAATAAAACTCAAAGTCCTGTTCCCCTGTTTCTGGGAATGAATTTCGGGGGAAATCAGGCCATAAGCCCTGATCCTGAAATATCCATCTCAAAAAGCTGGATGGCAAATGATGAGGAATCAGGAATCATAAATAACATTGCGGGCGAACAAACCCGTGGAACTGCAAGCAGCAGGTGGCCTGTTGAAATGATTATTGACAGAGGATATGGTCTCGCTACTTTTTATTATGGGGATTTGGATCCGGATTTTTACGACGGTTTCCAAAACGGAATTCATCCTCTCTTTTATAAATCGGGACAGACGTCTCCGGCTGACGATGAATGGGGCGCTATTGGAGCATGGGCATGGGGATGCAGCAGAGCCATGGACTATTTTGAAACAGACAAGGCAATTGACGCACATCGGATTGCTCTGATGGGACACTCCCGGCTCGGAAAGGCTGCCCTCTGGGCCGGAGCTCAGGATGATCGTTTTGCTATGGTGATTTCCAATAATTCAGGTTGCGGAGGTGCGGCCTTATCAAAAAGAGTTTTTGGTGAAACAGTTGCAAGCATTAACCGGGCTTTTCCACATTGGTTCTGTGGGAATTTTAAAAAATATAACAACAGGGAATCTGAACTACCCTTTGATCAGCATATGCTTTTGTCGCTTATTGCCCCCCGGCCTTTATATATTGCAAGCGCGGAAGAAGATTTATGGGCTGATCCCAAAGGCGAATTCCTGAGCGCACTAAACGCTTCGCCAGTGTACAGACTTCTTGGTACTGATGGCCTGATGGCAAACGTATTCCCGGCCTTGAGTCTGCCTGTAATGAGTACTATCGGCTATCATATTCGTCCCGGTAAACATGATGTTACCAGGTATGACTGGGAACAATTTCTCGATTTTGCAGACACATATCTCAATGTTTATCCCTTTATTCCCAAT